>NZ_KI272835.1 GCF_000469505.1 Leptotrichia sp. oral taxon 215 str. W9775
TTGATATGGCCTTGTCAGGTGTATTTTTTGAGCCGAATTCCAATAATATAATGTTTACTTTGGCTTTAATGCTGATAACAATATGGATTATAGATATTTTAAAAGAAAAGATGCAGAAATTTCCAAAATATATCTGGTATCTGGTTTCATTTGTAATCGTGGGAATAATCTGTATTATTTCAATGGTTGCAGGACTGGATTATGAGTATCATGCCATTATAATTGGCTATTTCTTCTATATTTTTCATGATAAACCTGTATTTGCAATATTTTCAGGATATCTTGCAATTTTTAAGGAAGTCTGGTCATTGCTTGGTTTTGGTCTTATACTTACATATAATGGAAAACGTGGGAAACAGAATAAATTATTCAATTACTGTTTTTATCCGGTTCATCTTTTAATTCTTGGAATATTAAGAATATTTTTAAAAATATAAATAAATTTAAAATAAAAATTAAAATTAATTTTAAAAATAAATAAAAATATGGTATAATATCTTATCCTCTCGCTGCAAAACCGGAAGATGTATGGACTGCGTTGGAAAAGGACAGGGAAAATTATTTTTTCATTGATGTACAGGTAAGGGGATATTATCCATCCTATGCCCTTAAATTTCTTGAAAGAAATAACCTAAAAATAGATATAACAGAAGAAGATAAAAAAATATTAAAAGAAAATACAGTAGATTTTGTAAGTTTTTCATATTATACAACACGTTGTATTTCAGCTGAAGCTGATAAGCTTGGAGAAGGAAACCTTCTGGAATCGATGAGAAATCCATATATTGAAGTGACTGACTGGGGGTGGGGACTGGATCCACTAGGTTTTAGGACTACAATAAATGAAATCTATGACAGATACCAGAAACCTCTGTTTGTTGTGGAAAATGGCCTTGGAGCAGTTGATATACCTGATGAAAATGGATATGTTGAAGATGACTACAGGATAGATTACCTGAGGGCACATATAAAGGCAATGAGGGATGCAGTTGTCCTTGATGGGGTGGATTTACTCGGATATACAACATGGGGGCCTATCGATTTGGAGCAGTTCCAAGTGGGACAAGGAAAAAAACAAGGACTATCTCAATAAATACTAACGTAAGCACAAGTATAAAATAGGCTAAAGTGACTTATCAGTCTATTTATGATATAATATATCTTAACAATAAAACGGATAAGGGGTAATAATATGGCAATTTGTTATAAACCATTATGGCACTTATTGGTAGAAAGAGAAATGAACAAAGAAGACTTAAAAAGAGCTGCAAACATAACAAGCAACATAGTTTCAAGAATGAGCAAAAATTCTTATGTGAACTTAGAGTCATTAGAAAAGATTTGCTTGGCATTGGATTGCAGAATTGAAGATGTTATAGAAATTCATAGAAACGACGTGGAATAAAATTGGGCAATCTATCTCAAATCAGAAGAGCTGAAATGCCTGAATATCTTAGTAGAGAAAAGGGTAAAATTTAATTAGATAAATAGTAAGTAAATTATATGGAGTAACTTACTTTTTTAGGAGGAAGTGACAATTTGAAATACAAGCAAATATTTAACTCTGGAGTTACTTTTCAACAATTTTACGATACTGCTCAGGATAGATATAAGAATTATGCTAATAATGCGATAAGAAATTATTTAAATTTAGAGAGATTTAGAAAAGGTTAGTAGTATAACAAGCAAATTTAATATACTTGCGATTAGAGAAAACTGGTGTATTGACTCTATAATTAATATTCCTGTAGTTTATTGGTTAGAAAAAAATAATGAAAATAAAAAACTTAAAGTAATAGATACAGATAGTTACAGTAAGTTTATGCCTAATGAAAAAGTTATTACACCAACATTTATTATTATGAATCAAGAATATCAGGAGATAGGGAAATGGGTTCAATATCCTAAAAGAATAATAGATGTGGTTGAATCTAAGGACCAGTTCGAGTTATAGTAGAGAAAAGGAGATACCGACAGGGAGAATATGTTGTAGATATATTGAAAGAGGTATTAGATATCCTGATTAACTATAGAGATAATATTTATTTAGACAGGAGGAAATAAAGTGAGTCAAGAAAATAAGATAAATCAATCTTGCTGAGTTTCAACACAAAAAACCATTGGTACAATGGAAGAAAAAGAATATTGCCCCAAATGTCACGAAATAGGAGAAAAGGTTAAGAATATAACTGTAAAGCATATGGTATCAGAAAACCTTATGGGAAAGGTTGTAGATGAAGAAACTTACTATTTATGTATGAATGAAGATTGTGATGCCGTGTATTATAACTTAAACAATGAAAAAGTTTTTTATAAGGAAGACGTAAAAGTTCCTATATGGTTAAAAAAGAATGCAAATCCCAAATATATATGCTATTGCAACCAAGTTACAGAACAACAAATTATAAACGCTGTTTTATATGATAGTGCAAAGGATATTAAAGATATTATTAGACTTACAGGGGCAATGAAAAATGGAAAGTGCGAAATTAACAATCCTTTGGGTAAATGCTGTAGTCCTTTTATTCAAGAAACCATCAATAAAGCATTAAATAGCAAAAAATAGTTTGCGACAAATAATTTATAAAGTACGTCATAACAGTAATAAAATTAAAAATAATAAAAAACTATATAATTAAAATTTTAGCGGTTCAGATGTAAAAGTCTGGGCCGCTTTTTTATTTTCCCCGGAAAGGAGGTCACCTATATGGTAAATGATGAAGTTAATAATAAGGCTATAAATATTGAGATAAAAGTGGCTCAGTATTCAGCAAAGGCTATTTTAAAAGCTATGAAAAAGATTATAGAATATGCCTATGAAAAAAGCCAACAACTAGCAGATTATATTATTGAATAAAGAAAAACTAATTCAAGGAAACTTAAGGATATGGTAAAGAAAGGTCAGCTGGAAAATATTGATAAGCAAATCGAAAATAAATTCTATGCTTTTAAGGATTATGCAGATAGGCGTAAAATAAATTGGGGGGTTGTTAGAGATAAAGATACAAGACTTTATATTAACAATACAAACTACACAAAAGAAATGAATAATGAAAACTGTAAAAGGCTGGAAGATTTATTTTAATGCGTTGTTGGATGACAAGAAATTTAATAATGAAACTTTTAAAGAGATAGCATAAATGTTAACTCTTTTTTATTACAAGAAAGGAGTTTTGCATGAAAAAATTAAAACAGATAAGACAGAAGTCAAAAGAAATAAAAAATAAAATAGACCATACAGAAGAAAGATTAAGGCAACTAAAAAATCAAGAACAAAAGATATTAAAACAAGACATAATAAAAAGAAGAAAAGAAAGAACTCATAGGCTCATAACAAGAGGAGCAATCTTAGAAAGCCTTATAGAAAATGCAGAAGAACTAACAGATGAAGAAATAAAAATCCTACTAAAAGAAGCAATAAAAACAAAAGAATTTAAAGAAACACTAAAAATAATGGGAGAAAATTAGAAAAATAAAATAATTAAATCTCCCTTAGATTTTCTAAGGGCGCAATTATACACCCTAAAGGGTGATTGCGTGCCTTTAGAGCCAAACCCTTGCAGGGAGCAACAACCATTCGCTTTTTAAAAGTCAAGGGTAAATAAACTCGCTAAGGCTCGCCCTTGACTTTTAAAATTTGAAATGAACAAAACAATTAAGCCGACATACTGAAACAACAAAAATTAATTCAGTAGTCGGCTTTTTCTATTCTATCATTTCAAAACGCTCATTCACAAAGTGGATATAGAAAATCTTTTAAGCCTCCGCCTAAAACAACAAAAAAAGAAGGAAGTGATAAAAATGGCAGACAGTTTTCATTTTTCAGTAAACATAATATCAAGAGGAAAAGGCAAAAGTGCAGTAGCAAGTGCAGCATATATAAGTGGAGAAAAAATAAAAAATGAATGGGACGGAGTAACCCATGACTATACAAGAAAACAAGGAGTAATTAGCAAAGAAATATTTTTACCAGATCACGCACCAAAAGAATATAAAGACCGAAAAACCTTGTGGAACTCGGTAGAACTATTTGAGAAAAACTCTAATGCCCAACTTGCAAGAAACTTTATCATATCTCTACCAAAAGAATTAAGCATAGAAGAAAATAAAAAGATGATAGAGGAATATATACAAACCAACTTTGTAAAAGAGGGAATGATAGTAGACCTAGCAATTCATGATGAAAGTAGAGAGGGAAATCAAAACATTCACGCTCATATAATGACCATAGTAAGACCAATAAATGAAGATGGAACATGGGGGCAAAAAAGTAAAAAAGAATATATCCTAGATGAAAAAGGGGAGAAGATTTTAAACAAAAATGGAAAACCTAAGACAAGAAAAGTAGAACTAACAACCTGGAACGATAAGGTCAATGTAGAAAAATGGAGAGAAAATTTTTCAGACCTTTGTAACAAATATTTAGAAAGAGCAGGAGCAGAAAAAAGAGTAGACCATAGGAGTTTTAAAAGACAAGGCATAAAACAAATACCAACAATACATCTAGGAGCAAGTGCTAGTGCAATGGAAAGAAAAGGGATAAGAACAGAAAAAGGAGATATAAATCGTGAAATAAAAAAACAGAATGAACTATTAAAAAACATAGGCAATGAAATAAAGAAAATAACATCATGGTTAGTAGGCTTTAAAGATAAACTCAAAGAATCATACAAGGAATATAAAGACCAAAGTAAAAAGCAAATCGAAAATGAATCAGGACTCTTTAACCTCTATGAATATTTAAGCTTCTATCAAGAAATGCAAGAAAATAATAGAGCTGAATTATCATTTTATGGGAAAAGAAATAAGGCAATCTATAATCTAAAAAGATATGCAAGTGGAATAAATTATTTAAGAGAAAATAAAATAAAAACCATATCAGACCTACAAGGACATATAAATACCCTAAGAAGTAAAAATTCTGAAATATATAAGACCATAAAAGAAAACAGTCAAAAGATAGAAGACCTTAATAAGTGTTTAGCCTATGCAAAGACTGTAAGAAAAACAAAAGCAACCTACCAAGAATATGAAAGCAAGAAAATATTCAAAGAAAGCTTCTACAAGAATAATCAAAAGGAAATAGACCAACATATAAGGGCAAGAAACTTAATTGAAAAAATCAGTGGAAAGAAAAATTTAAGGGAAAAAGAATGGTTAGGAGAAATTAAAAACTTAGAAGATGAAATCAGTAAATTAAATACAGAGTCAGAAAAGATAAGGGAAAGATACAAGGAAATAAATCATATTAAATATGCAGTAGAAGCAGTGAATAAAGAATATGGTATCGACCTATCCATAGAAATTGACAAGGCAATCAAGAGAGGAGAAAAAGAAAGTATCATAGAAAAGATAAAAGAATATAAGCAAGACAGTGATAGTTTTAATAAAAAAAGACAAATGACTAAAGACTATTACAAAAATCAAGAAAGATAAGACCTGGTAAAAATATCTTATCCAAGCTATAATATGACCAAGAAAATAAAGACCGTTCTAGGAGGTAATAGAGATGAATAAAAGGCAAGAGCTAATAGATGAACTCATAAAAGCAGATCAAGATGGAACATACAAAACATATAGAAGCACAGAAGAAATTAAAGCAATGAACAATGAAGAAATACAGATTATATATTCCAACATGAAAAACTATCTATCAGACAAAAGAACACACATAAACTACTAAAGGTGGAAAGGCAATGTAAGCCATTTAAAAGTATAAAAGGTACAAAGACCTAAGAAATATATAAAAACATCAAAATAAAGCATTCCACCACCAAGAACAACCAAATAAAAACAATCAAAGGGAAGTATAGAAAAATTAAAGCCTATACTTCCCTTTTTTTAATTCAAACAAAGGAGATAAAACATGATAAACGAAGAAATAAGCAAAGAAGCAGGTCAAGCAGCACAAACCATAATATCATACACAATAAAAGCAGCAAAAGAATCAATCAACTTAGACAAAGAAATAAGAAAGAAGATAAATGATACCTTAGAAAAAGCAAACGGAAATCTAAAAAGCCTTATGGGAGATGAAATGAAAATAAAAGACCTCTACAAGAAAGGGCAACTAGAAAATATAACCATAGATCAAAGCGACCTCAAAGACTTAAAAAAAGAACTAAACAAACTTGGAGTAAGTTTCTCAGTAATGAAAAACAAAGAAAGCCAAAATTATGAAATATTCTTCCAAGCCAAAGACATAAAAGTAATGGAATATGCCTTTAAGCAAGTCATAGCCAAGGAAAATAAAAAAGAAAAAGAAAGTATCCTAAAACAAATAAAGAAATACAAAGACCTATTTAAGAACAAGGATAAGACAAAAGAAAAAGTCAAAAGAAAAGTAAAAGAAAAAGTAAAACCAAGTAAAAAAGATATGACCAGAGAAATCTAAGGGAGTAACGAAAAGTTACACCCTTAAATAACCATAATAACAAGACTTCTGAAAAGCAGAAGTCCAGAATTCCGAAAATCGGAAATCAAGAATTTCGATTATCGAAAATCAAGAAAGGAGCAGATATGGCAACAAACAAAAGATATTATTGGATAAAATTAAAAGAAGAATTTTTTACGGACAAAAGAATAAAAAGACTAAGGAGAATATCGGGAGGAGATACCTACACGATAATCTACCTTAAACTTCTACTACTAAGCCTAAAAGATGAGGGCAAACTCTATTATGACGGAGTAGAAAGTGATTTTATAAAAGAGTTAGCACTAACCATAGATGAAACAGACGATGATGTAATGGTCACAGTTAATTATTTAATCAATCAAGGCTTACTAGAAGTTGTAACAGAAAACGATGAATACTATTTAACTGAAATACCAAACTTAATCGGATCAGAAACAGCATGGGCAGAGAAAAAAAGAAGATACAGACAAAATAAACAGAGGACATTGTCCTTAATGAGTCCAACCCATGTCCGACAAGAGATAGCGATAGAGAAAGATATAGAGATAGATAAAGAGAGAGAGGGAGAGATAGAAAAAGATAAAAAGTCCACCCCCATCTTTTATGGACAATACAAAAATGTAAGGTTAAGCAAAGAAGAATATCATAAGTTAAAGGATAAGCTGCAAAGTCATACAGATACAATGATTGAAAAGCTATCAAGATGTATCAAAAGCTCTGGGAAATACTATAAGGACCATTATGTAACAATCCTTAATTGGTATGAAGAAGATAAAGACAAACTAAGACATCAAGGTGGAAATAAAAAAATGAACTATGATGTAGGAGAATCTTTATAGGTAAAAAGAGGTGGAAAGCCACTATTAAAGACTTTAAGTCTAAAAAGGTATAAAAGTATGCCAGAGGTAATAAAAATGTAAATATGACACTTAAAAGGCGATTAGAAAATTAAAAATCTAATCGCCTTTTTTTATTGCAACAAAATGGAGGAATTACATGGAATTAAAAAAGAAAAAACGAAGTAGAAAAATCAACTATGAAATAAAGCGAGTATATGTAGGGAAAAAGCCGATTGAAGAAGTATTTGAAGATATTATTGAGCATGTAGTCGAAAGAAACTTAGAAAAAGATAGAGAAAATAAACAAACGCAAGCGTAAGTATTGATTGACTAAACGGGAGTATTTTAGTATAATTAAATTATTGAGATAGTCCTGTTTAGGGAAAGGAGATTGAAATTGAGCAGGACTAAAAAATATGTAGCAGGACTTTATTGTAGACTATCAAAAGACGATGGAAACTCAGTTGAGAGTATGAGTATATGGTCACAAAAAGTAATGTTAAAACAATTTGCAGAAAGTAACAGTATCGCTATTTATGATTATTATGTAGATGATGGTTATTCGGGAACAAATTTTGAAAGACCATCATTTAAGAAGATGATTACTGATATTGAAAACGGAAAAATAAATTGTGTTATCACAAAAGACTTATCAAGGTTAGGAAGAAACTATCTTCAAAGTGGAGCATATATCGAAATGTATTTTCCACAAAAGAACATAAGATATATTGCAATAACAGATGGTATAGACACATTAAATAGCAATCAAAATGATATTATGCCATTTAAAAACATTCTCAATGAAATGTACGCAAAGGATACTTCCAAAAAAGTTAAAAGTGCAATTCAAAGTAGAATGAGAGAGGGAACATATATAGGCTCTAAAGCTCCATTTGGTTATCTAAAAGACCCTGATAATAAACGTAGATTAATCATTGATGAGAAAACTAAACCTATAATAGAACTCATTTATAAACTGTGTTTAGAGGGTAAGGGGACTCAACTTATTAGCCAGGAGTTGATGAAGAGAAAAATTCCAAGACCAAGTGCTTTTGTTGAAAATGCTGAAAAGCTTTATGGACTAACAGAAGAAAATAAATATCAATGGTCACATAGAATGGTGTTAAATGTTTTACGAGATCCAGTTTATTGTGGAAATATGGCAAGAAATAAAAGACCTACCTTATCATTTAAGAACTCAAAAAGAATGTATATTCCTAAAAGTGACTATATTTATGCTAAAGATACCCACGAAGGAATAGTTAGTGAGGAAATATGGGAACAAGTTCAAACAATGATTGATAAGAGAAAGTGTAACAATAAAAAGGGACTTTATTATGACAACATTTTTCAAGGACTTGTAAGATGTCCTAAATGTGGTTATGCATTGACACCAAAAACTGATTATAGGCTTAAAAAGAAAGAACTCATAGACTTTGTTCACTTTTCTTGCTCCACATATAAAAAATATGGAGTAAATGCTTGTTCATCTCACAGAATTGAAGCTAGAGATCTATATAATATTGTTCTTGAAGATATACAATATCATGGAAATATTGCACTATCTGCCAAAGAAGACTTTGTAGAAAAGATAATAGAAAAGATTGAAGTAGAAAAAATTGACGAGGGAAAAGAACTATCTAATAAGCTGGAGCTTAAAAAGAACCAGTTAGCAGAATTAGATAGAAGTTATGAACAGTTATATGAAGATAGGTTAGAGGGAAATATAACCGAAAGAAACTTCAATCTAATGAATGTGAGCATATCTAAAAAACAAGACAAGTTAATCGAGGAAATCAAGGTCTTAGAGGGCGATATAGAAGTATCTTTTGAAACTGAAGATAACTACAAGAAATTCATGAATAATATTAGCAAGTACGCTAAGATAAAATCGCTAAACAGATATATTTTAAATCAAATAATAGATAAGATATATGTCTATGACAAGGAAGAAATAGACGGTCAAATAAGCCAAAAGGTTGAAATTCACTACAAGTTTATAGGTAAATTAAATTGACCACTTCAGACTACTCACCAGACCTTGTAAGTGCAGGAACAGGAGAAATGAAAAAGCGTTATGGATTTATCTATGTGGACAGGGATAATGCCGGGAACGGAACTTTAAAAAGAAGTAAAAAGAAAAGTTTTGACTGGTATAAAAAAGTAATAGCAAGCAATGGGGAAGATTTGGAATAATTTATATCCTGATAATCTTTTAAAATCTATACGTTCTCTAATAAACTGAAAGGAATTAACAGATAATGGATAAAAATAATGGAAAACTGGATAAATTGCGTATATTTTCAGGGGCACAGTTAAAATACATTGCCTTTTTATCAATGCTTGTAGATCACATAAATAAAGCACTGATATACCCTTTTCTGAGTGGAGAAGGGATACTGCAGCATATAAGTGATGCATTTGATATTTTTGGAAGAATAGCATTTCCGCTTTTTGCCTTTTTCCTTGTGGAAGGTTTTTTTAAAACAGGAAATAGGAAAAAGTATCTTGCTTCCCTTCTAATTTTTGGTATTATTTCGTAAATTCCGTTTGATATGGCCTTGTCAGGTGTATTTTTTGAGCC
>NZ_KI272836.1 GCF_000469505.1 Leptotrichia sp. oral taxon 215 str. W9775
TCAAATTTTATTTCCTTTGTCAACAGGTTTTTTCATTAATTTTCAATTAATTTGAATTTCAGTGTTTGACATTTAGTTTCTTCTGTATCTCCTTTTCCAACAATTAAGAGCTTTCCAGCTCTATTTACTCTTGAAAATCTATATTCTTTTTCTAGATATTTTCCATTTTTTTCTATCTTTATTTTTTTATTTTTTAAATAATTGTTGTTATTCAAAAGCAATAAAATTTCTTCCCATTCCTTTACAAGAAATTTAACTTTCTTTTCAAACAGTAATACGATTTTTTCAATTATTTCTTCAATTGGATATTCCTTATTGAAAATTTTTGATAAAGAAGTTGCTTTTGCGTCAATTTTATCTACATTGTTATTGACATTTATTCTAATACCTACTATTATTCTATCTCTAACTTTATCACAAAAAACACTACTTATTTTTTCATCTTTATAATAAATATCATTTGGCCATTTAAATTTAAGATTTTCAGTTTCATCTTCAGAACTTTGTCTAATATATTCTTTTAGTACTTCAGACACTATATAACAGCTGAATATCTCAATTTTATCCTGCAATTCATATTTATCTTCAGTCCAAAATGAAAAGAGGGCCCCTCCTTTATCTGAAATCCACAGATTCCCTCTTTTCACTCTGTCATTGGTCTGCTTTTCAGCTACGACTGCTTCAAATTCTTTAACTCTTAAGTCTCTTCTTACATATTCATTTGTTGAACCTATTTCTTTAAAACTTATAAATTTCAAGGCTTTTCCTCACTTATTATTTTATAAACTACTACAATATTAACTCAATTTTGGGAACATGAAAACACCATATACAGGTCCAGTATGACAACCTATTACTGCTCCTATTTGTCTGTTTAATATTGCAAATGTGATTTTTGAGCTCTCTCCTATTTCTGAATGTATTTTTGAAATATTTTCCAGTTCTTCAGGTCCTCCACCCCAACCTGTACACACTACAAGGCTTTGTTTTCTACTTTCATCTTTTACATACTTTTCTATATACTTCTGTGCGTTTCTTTCTCCAATTACTTTCTTTTCAATTGTAACTTCTCCCTGACTTACTGTCAGAATCGGTTTAAGTTGTATCATTCCAGCTATTGCTGAACCTGCTTTACCTATTCTTCCACCTTTTTCTAGATATTTTAAATCTGGAATAATCATTAGAAGCTTACCTTTGTTTTTATACGAATTTATCCAGTTTATTATTTCTCCAAAACTTTCTTTCTTTACTGCTTTTTTTGCCGCTTCCAGTACTAAGATTCCCTGTAATAGCGATCCCCCCATACTGTCTATCAATTCAATATCATCTTCCCTGTTAGTCAACGATCTTCCTACTCTTGCAGCCTGTGCTGTTCCACTTAATTTAGAAGATGGATGTACTGAAATTATTTTTTTGTATCCTTTTTCAAATAATTTATTATAGGCATTCAGAAAATCCTGTGGAGATGGCTGTGAAGTCTTTAATTTTAAATCCTCTTCATCTCTTGAATTAACCATTTTCTGCCAGAATTCATCTTTTGACATTTCAATACCATCTTTTAATAACTCTCCATTTAAATCTATTTTTAAAGGAACAATTTTTATCGGTAACCCTATTATGTCTTCAGGTATTAAGTCTGATACCGAATCTGTCAGTAATGCTATTTCCGGCATATTAGGATCTTTATTTTCAATATATATATAGTAATTATAGTTGTCCTGCTCACCATTTATATATGTAGTTTTTATTTTATTCAATTTTTCTTTTATTAGATTTTTAGCCTCTTCATTTTTGTCTTTTCCTTCAGAAACCACTGCTGTAACTGTATTAACAGTAACAAGTTTGTTCAGCATTTCTTCAACAAGTTCTTTTAAAGTTGCTGCAGTATATTTTATTTTTCCATTTACAAGTCCTATATAGTTATCTTTTGCAATTACCAGATCATCAACTTTTGTATCTCTTACAGCTTTTGTTATTTCAATTGAATAATTTCTTTTTTCAGTATTTTTTAATTCTTCTATATCTTCTTCCCTGTTTTTTAAGCAGTAATACCCTTCAAGCATAGTTTTTGTACCATAAACTATTATATTTTTATCTGATTTTTCTGCTGCAAGTTTTGCAGTAGCTATTACGTTTTTATTGTTAGGGAATATATATATATTCTTTTTGTCAACTTTCTCTATTGCTGAACATATTTCCTGAACACTAGGGTTTTTACTTTGACCACCTAATATAACAACATCTGCCCCTTCCTTCAGGAATTCATCCTTTATATTTTCAGAATCAGCAAGTATAACATATCCAGAATCAGTTTTATTAATATTTTTATTTACGAATAATTTTGCTTCATCTTTTTCACTGAAAATCTGCAGATTATCATGCTGAAGTTTCATGTTTTCAACTTTCATTTTTTCCAGCGGACCGTATTCCAATGCTATTTCCATTGCTTTTCCAGGATGATTCGTGTGTATGTGTGTTTTAAATTTCTTTGAAGTTTGTGCAAATACTGCTGAATCTCCTAATTCAAGAACTCTCTTTTTATATTCTTCTGTATCAAAATCACCATTTAAAATGATATATTCAGTACAATACTGGAATTTTATACTTTCCGGATCATGATCTATATTTGCAATTGTTTTATCAAATTCATTTTCCTTTACTTGTGACTTTTGTAATTCAGCTATTAAATTTAATTCTGTTGCAATTTTATAAAATCCTTCAAACAGGAAAAATAAACCTTTTCCTCCTGCATCTACAACTCCTGCTTCCTTTAACTTAGGTAACAGTTCAGGCGTCTCTTCCACTGCTTTGTTTGCTGCTTCCATCAGTTCCTTTAGAAATACAACTAAATCATCTATTTTCGATGCACATTCATCTGCCTTTTCAGATACTCTTCTTATAACTGTAAGCATAGTTCCTTCTACTGGTTCGCTTACAGCATTATACGCTGTTTCTTTTGCACTTGAAAGTGCCTGCGCAACATCAGCTGATAAAAGTTTTGTTTTCTCTCCTATACCTTTTAGGAATCCTGTAATTACTTGGGAAAGGATTGTTCCGGAATTTCCTCTTGCTCCCATTAAAACAGCTTCTTCAACCGTTTCTATGAAATCTTTCATTGAAGTTTTCTCATTAGTTTTTCCTTCTATGTCAGTTATCATAGAATTTAAAGTCATTGCCATGTTACTTCCTGTATCACCGTCAGGAACTGGATAAACATTCAGTTCATTTAACAGATCCTCATGTTTTATAACCCATTTTCCTCCATTACTAAATAATACTCTTAGCCTCTTGGCATCCAAATACTTTATCGCCATTATTCCTCCTAAATACTAATAATCATGCTACTTTTTAATTTATTTTACATTTTTTAAAAAAGTTTCCCATTTTCCGTCTTTTTTCAGTATATATTCAACGAATTCCCTCACTGCTCCTGAACCACCATTTTTTTCTGAAACAAAATCTGCAATTTGAATCACTTCATCTGCCGCATCCTTTGGAGCACCTGTCAATCCTGACTGTTTCATTATAAGAATATCATTCAGATCATCTCCCATATAGGCTATTTCTTCTTTTTTCAGTCCAGTTTTCTGAATTATTTCTTCTAAAATAACAGTTTTTTCAGAAATTCCCTGATACAGATATTTTATTTTCAGCTCATTTGATCTTATTTCAACAAGTTCTGATTTTCTTCCTGTAATTATTCCAAATTCTATACCAAGTTTCTGTGCATTAACAATGGCATATCCATCTTTAACATTAAATCTTTTGAGCTCTTCTCCATTATTGCCTCTATATATTCCGCCATCAGTTAATGTTCCGTCTACATCTAGTAAAACTAATTTTATCATATACACTCCCTAATTATAGATTATATAATTATATCATAAGATAATACAAATATCCAAATTATTTTACAATATTTTATTTTTTTTGTTTAAAGATAATACAAAGCAAATTCATAAGGCTATTTAATTTTAATTTCTTAAACTACTTCTATACTGAAATTTCAGTATAGAAACATTGTTTTGAAGGGAGATTTATTTATGAAAAAGAAAAAAATATTCACTTTATTGTCATTATTATTTATTGCAATGAGCTGTTCTAAACCTGTTGAAAACGCAAAAAAAAGCGAGGAACAAAAGGAACAGAAGGAACAGACTCAGCAAATGTCACAGGAAGAATTAAAAAAACATACTAAAAATGCGGTAGAAACTCAGGATGCATTTGTACAGGTTTATAAAAATACTAAAGATTCAATAGTTAACATTAGAACTAAAAAAACTGTTACAGTTAATACCTACAATCCGCTTGAAGAATTACTTTTCGGTCGTTCCGGGGGAGTGGAAAAACGTGAATCAGGGGCATTAGGTTCAGGATTTGTGGTATCTGAAGATGGTTATATTGTTACAAATAATCACGTTGTAAGCAATGCAGATGAAATCTTTGTAAAATTTTCAGATGGAAGGGAATATAAAACAAAACTGATAGGAACTTCTCCTGAAGTTGATATTGCTGTTCTTAAAATTGAAGCTAACGAGAAGTTTAAACCACTTGAATTTAGTGATTCTGATAAAATTGAAATTGGACAATGGTCCATTGCATTTGGTAATCCCATGGGATTAAACGATTCCATGACAGTAGGAGTTATAAGTGCATCAGGAAGAAGTTCACTTGGAATAGAAGAAATCGAAAACTTTATTCAGACAGATGCAGCTATAAATCAGGGAAATAGTGGAGGACCTTTAATTGATATTAATGGTAAAGTAATTGGAGTTAACACTGCTATTCTTTCAACATCCGGAGGAAGTGTCGGACTTGGATTTGCAATACCGTCAAACTTAGCTTCTGTAGTTAAGGATTCAATTATTGCAACAGGAAAATTTGAAAAACCGTATATTGGAGTTTATTTAAATAATCTGGATTCTGAAAAGATAAAGGCTCTTAATATTAAATCAACAAATGGAGTGCTTATTGCAAAAGTTGTTGCAGACGGTCCTGCTGCAAGAGCTGGAATTCAGGCAAATGATGTTATTGTTGCAGTTAATGGAAAAGCTGTTAATTCTGCAGGAGCCTTCATAGGTGAACTGGCCGCTAAAAAAGTCGGAGAATCTGTTGAATTAAGTGTGATAAGAAATTCTCAAACTGTAAAAATACGTGTAACGTTGGAAGAAACTCCTAAAATGCTTCGTCAGCAATAAATATTAATATAAAGTGAAATATACTAAAAAAGGCTATCTTATAATTTGAAAAATATGAAAACCATATTTATTCAATTACCAAAATTTCACTTATACAAAACAGTCTTTCATAAAGAAAAAGTCAAAATTCACCTGAAAATTCAGGTTGTTGACTTTTTCTAAATTCATTCTCTGTTTTGTATTGTGAGATTATAAATAATTCATAAATATGGTTTTTACATTATTTTTCAATTTTCTGAAAATATCCTTTTTTATATTAATGCTTTTATTACTTCCAGTGCTTTACTGTAATCAGGTTCTGTAGCAACTTCAGGTACATATTCAACATATTGTACAGTACCTTCCTTATCAACAATTACTGTTCCTCTTGTTAATAATCTTAATTCCTTTATAACAAATCCATATTTTAATCCAAAATCAAGTTCTTTATGGTCTGAAGCAGTTAATGCATTTTCAATTCCTTTATCAGCACAGTATCTTCCTAAAGCAAACGGTAAATCTGCTGAAATTGTTAAAAGCTGAACATCCTTATCAAAATTTGCCGCTTCCTGGTTAAATCTAGTTAGCTGCAATGCACAAACTCCTGTATCTACTGATGGAAATACAGAAATTACAACTACTTTCCCTGCATAGTCACTTAGTTTTACTTCACTAAGATCTGTTCCTAAAACTGTAAAGTCTTTAGCTTTATCTCCTTTTTTTACTTCTTCTCCTAATAATGTTATAGGATTTCCCTTAAATGTTACCACACCTTTTCTTTCTGACATGGCTTTCTCCTTTCATTTTATAAATATTTTTCTTTTGTATATACTAATGATAGTATTATTTTAATATAATTTTTGCTTATTGTCAATTCTATTTATCATTTATAATAAAAAAAGCTGTTTCAAAATTAAGAAAACCATATTTTCTAATTTTTTTGAGACAGCCTCTAATTTATTTTCTATTTCTTATTTTTTTCCTGATTGGTATTTTCATGAGATTCTAAAGAATTATCCCATGACCATGCTCCATAATAGTAGTAGTTATCTCCATCAGCATTTTTATGTAATTTTTCCTCATCTTTTAAATGCAGATAGGAATATTTCTTTATGTAGTCGTTTGTTGCATTAAGATCCGTTACTATAATTCCAATTTCAAGATTTTCCTTTTTTCCACCTTTAATCATGCAATATTTAAATTTTATATTTGCTCTGTATTCTCCCTTGTCATTCAGCTGATAAAACTGATGTTTGCCTATAGGAGTGCTGCAGTAAGTTTTCACCTCATTATTTACAGCTGTTTTTGTATCTTTTACCGTTGCAGTATTTTCCTGTTTCACGTTTGTACTTGTAACTGGAGCTGTTTTTTCTGCAGTTGCCTTAGTTTCTGTATTTTTCACATCAGCCACTTTTGCTTCAGTTTTCTTTTCTGTATCAGTTTTTCCTGATGATTTGGCATTTTTTACAGTAGAAGCAACTTTTTTTACTGCTGTAACTGCATTATTTTTTGCATTTGATATTTTCTGTGCTACCTTTGTTTTTGTTTCATTTAATTTCTTAGTCTTATTATTTTTTGTCGTAGCTGTAGTCACATGTTTAACTTCTGTATTCTTTGATATTTTTTCTACATTGGTATTTGTGGCTTTACTTCCAAATAAAATACCTGATATTAAAATTAATAAAATACATTTTTTCATACATATTCCTCCTGATAATTTTGAAACAGACTCAATAAATATAGAGAATATTTAAATTCTTACTTATAATATAGCACAATTAACAGGTATTTCCAATATATTTATTTACTTTGTTCTGCTCTTTTTAGGGGTATATATAAAACACATCTGTATTTTCAATACTTACAACCTACTATTTATTTTCTTCAGCTTTAATTTTATCAGAAATTTTTTCTATTATTTCTTCAACTGGGAATCCTCCACGCATAGCAATCATATCAAGAGTTGCTACTTTTGACATTATCATATATTGAATAGGATCCATTAGCTTTTTATATGTAGGAGATAATGTTGGCATAAATTCTTTTATGTATGGATATTTATCAACTATTTCTCCTATTACTGTATTTTCAGTCAATCCATATGGATTATCCTTCTGTTCTGTTTTCTTAGTTTCTTCTGCTTTTATATCTGACTTTTTAGGTCTTTCCCATGTTACCAGCGTTCTTTTTCCTTCAAGACTTCTTATTCTTGTAGCATCCTGCATCATTTCAAGAACACCCTTGAATTTCCCATTTTCATCTCTTACTGCCACATAATATATATAAATAAACTTTCCATTCATTTCAAGCCAGAAATCCACTTCATCCTGTTCCCCGCTTCTAAATGCTTCAATTATTTCAAGAACAGAAGATACGCTTTCCCTAGGATGACAATTTTTCACATCTCTTCCTATCACTCCTGCACTTCTAGGAAATATTCTATGTTTTGTATCAGTATAAAACTTAACAATTTCATTTTCATCAACAAACGAAAGATCTACCGGCATATGCTGAAAAATAAGGTTTATCTGTTCTAAAGTAAGTTTCCCTTGTTTTACATCCAGTATATCAGATTTTTCTGAATTTCCGTTCACATTATATTTTGCAAGAAGTCCTGCCAGATCATTCATAAAATTTCCTGCCTGTGCTGTATCATTGTTTTCAATTTTTTCTACTTCTGCATTTTTCTTTTCAGGTAGAAATCCTTCTGGTTTTTCTATTAGGAAATACCCTATTTCATCATCACCGCTTCTCATATTTCTAAATTCTTCATCTGTAATCATTTTCAATGAAGTCGGATACAGTATTTCTTCTTCCTTGTGCATTATATCAAGTGTAAGTTCCCATACCATTTCCTGTTTTTTCAGAAATTCATCTATTTTATCTTCCTGAAGAAGTTTTCTTGCTTCACTTATATTATCCCTAACTGCATTATCAAAAGACCACATTATTCTTGATGGTCTGTCAAAACCTTTTTTTTCAAGTATTGAAAATAACTGATGCTGCTTTCTTGCAAGGTGTGTAAGATTAAATGTATAAAGCTTGTCATAATATTCAAGCCATTTATTTTTTATAAATTTCTTATTTACTTCTTCCTTCATTTCTGCAATCAGTTTTCTTCCTGCTTCATTTTCCTTCAAATAAGTTTTTATTGGATGTCCTTCAGGTAAATCTGATTCTTCTCTTATTATAATCTCATCAAATAAATCCAGCACATCATTCATTTTATCGTGAACTGTAGCATCATCAAATCCCAGATCTTTTATTTTCTGTTCCGAATATGCAAATTCTGCAGGAGTTATCTTTTTCCCCTTAAAAGCTTCCCTTATAAGATTTCTTGTTGTTTCAACATCTGTCGTTCCTTCTATGTAATCTTTTTTTATTTCTGTCATTTTGTCAATCAGTTCAAAATTTATGTTTAAATAGTCCTTCATATTTACTTTTTCCATAAAAAACACCACCTTATATTATTTTTTATCAAATCTAATATTCTTTTAGAATAAAAATATTTGATTTATAAAATTTATTTTCTAAATATTATCACATTTTTTCCAATGATAGTGTAACTTATGATACATATTATAAATAAAAAACTATATTTAATTTAATTAGCCAAATCTTACAATTTAGATAATTTATAAATATAGTCTTCAATATTATATTCAAAGTTATAAAAGATTTTCTTCAAAAATATTTTATTTATTATTTTTCCAATTACAAGCTTATATTTGCTTCTGTTTCAACATCAAATATGTGAGCTTTGCTTGTGTCAAATCTGAATACTCTTTGTCCTTTCTTACCTACAGAATCACTTACTCCCTCTACATTTATTCTGCATGTCATCTGGTGACCATTTAGTGTGAAGTATATATATTCCTCATTTCCCATTTGTTCTACTACACTTACTTCACCAACTTTTGAAATATTGTCTTCTGCTTCTACTACGCTTATGCTTTCAGGTCTTATTCCAAATGTTACTTTCTTTCCGGCATGTCCTTTTACTTTTTCACCTTTTTCTCCAAGTATTTCTATTTCTGCTCCATTTATATCTACGAATACTTTTCCTTCCTTTTCAACAAGTGTTCCTTCTATCAGGTTCATTGTAGGCGATCCTATAAATCCTGCCACGAATTTATTTGCCGGATAGTGGTAAAGATTAAGCGGTGTATCAACCTGCATTATTCTTCCTGATTTCATTACTGTAATTCTGTCTCCCATTGTCATTGCTTCAACCTGGTCATGTGTTACATATATCATTGTTGTTTTCAGTTCCTGATGCAGCTGTGTTATTCTTACACGCATTGATACCCTAAGTTTAGCATCAAGGTTTGATAAAGGTTCATCAAAAAGGAATACTTCAGGTTTTCTTACTATTGCCCTTCCAAGAGCAACCCTTTGTCTTTGTCCTCCTGACATTTCTTTAGGCTTTCTATCCAGAAGTTCTGTAATTTCAAGCTTTTCTGCAGCTTCCCTTACCCTTTTATCTATTTCATCTTTTGGAGTTTTCTTAAGTTTTAATCCAAATGCCATATTTTCATAAACTGTCATATGAGGATATAAGGCATAGTTCTGGAACACCATTGCTATTCCTCTATCCTTTGGTGGCACATCATTTACAAGCTTATCTCCTATATAAACTTCTCCTCCTGTTATTTCTTCCAGCCCTGCAATCATTCTTAAAGTAGTAGACTTTGCACATCCTGAAGGTCCTACAAATACCATGAATTCCCCGTCTTTTATATCAAGATCTATCCCGTGTACTGCTTTGAAACCATTTGGATACTGTTTTTCCACTCCTTTTAATACTACTTTTGACATCTCTGTTCCTCCTTGATTATATTATATCTTAAAGTATATTGAATTTTATTTGTTATTATCTATTTTAAGTATACTTTGATTTTTGATTTTGTCAATATATTTTTGAAAAAAAATTTCATATTTTCAAAAAAAATAGGGTGTCTAAAATTAAAAATAACTTTATTTTTTAATTTTTAAAACAGCCCTATTATTTCAATAAATTTCTTATATATTTCTATTTTTAATTATCAAACTTTTTAAAAAATTTTTTAATTTTTTCCATAAAAGAATGTGATTCCTTATAATTTTTCTTTCCTAAAGATTCATCAAATTCTTCAAGTATTTTTTTCTGTTTGTCAGTAAGATTTGTAGGAGTTTCCACTTTTATAGTTATTATTTCTGAACCTCTTCTTCCTGAATGATTTATTCCTTTTTCCCTTAATCTGAAAACTTTACCGTTTTGTGTACCTTCAGGTATTTTTATTTTTGATTTTCCGTCAATTGTAGGAACTTCCACTTCTCCACCTAAAACAGCTGTTGTCATTCCTATTGGAACTTCACAGTAAATGTCGTTTCCATT
Organism: Leptotrichia sp. oral taxon 215 str. W9775; assembly: GCF_000469505.1. Classification (NCBI taxonomy): domain Bacteria; kingdom Fusobacteriati; phylum Fusobacteriota; class Fusobacteriia; order Fusobacteriales; family Leptotrichiaceae; genus Leptotrichia; species Leptotrichia sp. oral taxon 215. Next base: position 10,555 of record NZ_KI272836.1, read on the forward strand.
TCTTTTAAATATTTCATGTTCCTTGACAATGAAGAATACACGTAAATCTCCATATACTCCATCATTTTTACCGGCATCTCCGCCATCTCTTACAATTAATCCCTGACCTGTTTCAACACCAGCCGGTATTTTTATTTTTCTTGTGACTACTTCCTTTTCTACCCCTGTTCCACGACATGTGCTACATGCCTTTTCAGGAATTTTTCCTGTTCCATGACACTGATCACATTCATGCATTACAGTCTGTATTCCAAAAATTGATCTCTGCTGTGTTCTTATATGTCCGGAACCATTACATTTATCACATGTTTTCATACTGTGACCTGGTTCAGCTCCTGAACCGTGACATGTATGACATTTCCCATTTCTTTTATACTTTATTTCCTTTTCTACTCCGAATGCCACTTCTTCAAGTGTAAGTTCTAAATTATATCTTAAATCAGAACCTTGATGTACTTTTGGTTCTTGACTACGACGGCTTCTTCCACCACCAAAGAAATCCCCAAATATATCTCCTAAATCAACATCGCCGAAGTCAAAGCCACCAAAGCCTCCACCTTGTCCAAATCCGCCAAAGCCACCTGCTCCTCCAGGTCCTCCTGCCTCAAATGCGGCGTGACCATACTGATCATATGCAGCTTTTTTCTGAGGATCAGACAATATTTCATAAGCTTCGTTAATTTCCTTAAATTTATCTTCAGCATCTTTTTTTTCAGCTTCTGATGAATTAGCAAACTTATCAGGATGATATTTCATGGCGGCTTTTCTATATGCCTTTTTTATATCTGATTCACTTGCATCTTTTGGCACTCCAAGTACTTCATAATAATCTCTTTTTGCCATTTCTATTTATAGAACCATTTTTATTTATAGCAGTTCTATTTCTCCTTTCCTTCCTTTTATTCCACGTTACAATTTGCCATTAATGATTATTTTTGCAGTAAAAACATCATTTTCCTTCAATTTCAAAATCCCCTTCTTTTCTTCCAGTTTTCCTGTACAGTTTGCAAAATCTGAAATTCCAAACCATGGCTCGATACACACAAATGGAGCTTTTGATTTACTCCAGAAGGCAATAAACGGAAACTGGCTATAATCCATTGACAGTTCACGTGTACTTTTACTGCATTTTAATGTTACCTTTGCAGAATTCAGATTTTCAAATATTATAGCATCATTATCAAATATAGTGCCACTTAATTTTATTATTTTCTCATTTTTTAAATAATCTTTTTTCTCTTCCAGTATTAATGCATCGCTTCTAAGCTGATAAATCTGTGCATTTTCATTTTTTTCAAATTCCAGATAGTAATCTTCCAGTTTTATTTCATCATTCAGCTCCAATGCAAATGCAGGATGTGCTCCCAATGAAAAATACATGTCACCTTTAGTTTTATTCAATACTTCGTACTTTATTTCAAGACCGTTATCAGTTATTGTGTATATAAGAAAAAAATCAAATTCAAAAGGATATTTTTCCAATGTTTCCTCATTTGAAGAAAATTTAAATTTCAGAAAATTTTCTCCCTTTTCAACTAAATCAAAATCATTGTTTCTTGCAAACCCATGTCTTGTAGTTATTTCATAGTCCTTTCCTTCAAAAATATACTTTCCATCTTTTATAACCCCGACAAACGGAAAAAGTACAGGTGAACTGGCAGCCCAGAATTCTGGCTGGCTGTCCCACATAAATTCCTTTCCGTCCACTTTGTAGCTTGAAAGTTCTGCTCCCTTTGAAAGTACTCCTATTTCAACATTTCCATATTTTAAAGTATTTAGTGTATTTTCCATTATAACACGTCCTTTATATAAAAAGTTTTGTACTATTTTTTTTCTTCATCATTATACCATATTTCTTTTCCAACTTCATTATCCCAGTTCAAGTTAATCTTTTCATATTTATCAGTGTAGTTTAAAAAGAGTTTTTCAATATTGCTTACCCTGTTTTTTTCTATATGTTTTGTCATAATAATCACCTTTTTTATTCGGTGTGTTCAATAATCTAATTTCTTATTTTCACAAGAAATTAAGCTCTCCTTGTTTCAAAGCATTTATTATCATAAATTACAATATTAATTGTGAAATTTAATTCTCTTTTACTAAATATTTTTCAAAATAAGTTTCTCCTTTTTTATTTTTATTATATATCTAAAAAAGAAGATTCTGAAATTTTTTTCATGCAATAAAATACTTGATTTTATTAACTTTTTTATCATTTCTACTTTTCTACAAAAGAAGGAGAAATGACTCCTCCTCCTTTGTATTTTAATTCCTTAAAACTTTTTCCAATTATTAATCTACAACTTCTGCATCTTCAACATCATCAGCACCAGAGTTGTTACTTTCTCCAGCAGTTTCTCCACCTTGTGCCTGTTGAGCCTGTGCCTGAGCTTGTGCATCCTGATACAATCTTGTTGCAAATCCTTGAGATACTTTAGATAATTCTTCAATACCTTTTCTAATTTCTTCTAAATTATCTCCATCTTTTACTTTTTTCAGTTCTTCAATTGCCTTTTCAATATCAGCTTTTTCAGTTCCCTGAAGTTTATCTTCATTTTCCTTTATAGTTTTTTCAGTAGCTATTATTAACTGGTCAGCCTGATTTCTAGCTTCAACAAGTTCTTTAAACTTAGCATCTTCAGCTTCATGAGCTTCTGCATCTTTTTTCATTTTTTCTATCTCATCTTTAGATAAGTTAGATGAACCTGAAATTGTTACTGTATTTTCTTTTCCTGTTCCTAAATCTTTTGCAGAAACGTGTACAATTCCGTTTGCATCAATATCAAATGTTACTTCTATCTGAGGTATTCCTCTTGGTGCAGCAGGAATTCCTTCAAGATTAAATTCTCCAAGTCTATGGTTGTCAGCAGCTTTTGCTCTTTCCCCCTGTAATACTACTATTGATACTGCAGGCTGGTTATCAGCCGCTGTTGAGAATACTTGTGATTTTTTAACAGGTACTGTTGTATTTCTTTCTATTATTTTAGTAAATACTCCACCTAAAGTTTCAATTCCTAATGATAATGGAGTTACATCCAATAACAGTACATCTTTTACATCTCCCATCAATACTCCACCTTGAATTGCAGCTCCAGCAGCAACAACTTCATCAGGGTTTATTGATTTGTTAGGTTCTTTTCCTAAGTAAGATTTTACCCATTCCTGAACTGCAGGTATTCTTGTAGATCCTCCTACTAATAATACTTCATCTATTTCACTAGGACTTAAGTTTGCATCTTCTAACGCTTGTTTAACCGGTCCTTTAGTTGCTTCTACTAAATCTTTTGTTAATTCATCAAATGCAGCTCTTGTAAGTTTTTTCTCCAAGTGTTTAGGTCCTGTAGCATCCATTGTGATGAATGGTAATGAAATTTGTGTTTCCAATGTTGTTGATAATTTTTTCTTAGCATCTTCTGCAGCGTCTTTCAATCTCTGGATTGCCATTTTATCATTTCTTAAATCTATTCCTGTTTCTTTTTTGAATTCATCAGCCAACCAGTCAATAATTTTCTGGTCAAAGTTGTCTCCTCCTAAGTGGTTATTTCCTGAAGTTGATATAACTTCTACTACTCCTTCACCGATTTCAAGTACAGATACGTCAAATGTTCCTCCACCTAAGTCAAATACTAATACTTTTTCTTCTTTTTTCTTATCTAATCCATAAGACAATGCAGCCGCTGTTGGTTCATTTATAATTCTTTTTACTGTAAGTCCTGCAATTTCTCCTGCATCTTTTGTAGCCTGTCTTTGTGCATCAGTAAAGTAAGCCGGTACTGTAATAACTGCTTCTGTTACAGCTTCCCCAAGATAAGCTTCAGCATCCTTTTTTAATTTTTTCAGTATCATTGCTGAAATTTCCTGTGGTGTGTAATCTTTTCCATGGATATTTACTTTATAATCTGATCCCATTTGTGTTTTTATTGAAATTACTGTTGAATCAGGATTTGTAATTGCCTGTCTTTTAGCAATTTCCCCAACTATTATTTCTCCGTTATCCTTTATGTTTACAACTGACGGTGTAGTTCTTCCTCCATCAGAGTTTGGTATTATTGAAAAGTTTCCACCTTCCATTACTGCCACGCAGCTGTTTGTTGTTCCTAAATCTATTCCTATTATTTTACTCATATTTATCACTCCTGTTTTATTTTTGAATTTTTTATTTATATTTTTATAAAGTTAAAAACTATTTTTTATTTACTGTTACCATTGCCGGTCTTATAATTTTCCCTTTTAATTTATATCCTTTTTGAAACACCTGTACAATGTCGTTATCCTTAAGCTCTTCCTTGCTTTCAGTCATCATTGCCTGATGTTCGTAAGGGTTAAATTCTACTCCTTCTTCTGCTTCAATTTCTTCAACGCCTTCTTCAGATAACATGTATTTTAAGTTTCTCAAAATCATGTTTACCCCTTCAACCAAAGCATCAAAGTTTTTAGTTTCAAGGGATGCCTTTTCGGCTCTTTCCAAGTTGTCAATATTATCCAATACTTTTAAGATAATCCCTTCTGAAGCATATTTTTTCATTTCTGAAACTTCCGCTTCCTTCCTTTTAGTGAAGTTTTGAAATTCTGCAAGTTTTCTTGTATAGGAATTTTTCCATTCCTGAAGTTCAAGTTCAAGCTTTGCAATCTTTTCTTCACATGTTTCTTCTTTATTGTCAGAAGCCTCATTTACCTCTTCTTTTGTTTTGTTTTCTGTTTCAGCATTTTCATTTTCAAGTTCTGTCTTTTCATCAAACTCTTTTTCTGCCATTTTTTACCCCTCATCTCCTTCTATTTATTTATTTTTTTGCAATAATTGCTTAACTTCCTCTGAAACATATTCTACAAGTCCTACCGTTTCTGAATACTTCATTCTTTTCGGTCCGATTACTCCCATAATTCCTTTGGCATCTCCCATTGTATAAACGGAAAATACAAATGAAAAATCTTCCAGTCCGGCAATATCCAGATCTTCACCAAAAATGACATTTACTTCTCCGTCTTTAAACTGGTCAGTCTGAATAAACTGTAAAAATATCTGTTTCATATCTTCAGGATTGTTAAAAAATCTTACTCTGTCTATTATTTTCATAACATCTGAAGTGTTACTCTCAATTAAATTTGAACCACCTTCAAAAAACAATTTCCCCTCATTTAACATTTTATTCTTTTGGAAATCTTCCGGTACAAATAAATCAGTATTTGTAAGAAACTTTTCTAAATCAGATAAAGTAAAGTTTGGACTTCTGTTTATTTCATCATTTAAAATCATATTTATATTTTGAACTTCCTCTTCATCTACAGGATTTTCAAGAAATATATTAAGATTTTTAGTCAGAAATGAATCCATAATTATGACAGCCATAATATTTGTGTCATTTATATGCACAAGCTGAACTTTTCTTATTCCTTCCTGTCTTATGGCAGGCTCCAGAACTACTCCTGCATATTTACTTATCTTTGATAGTAATCTTGACGTTTCTTCAAATATCATATCTATTTGGTTCATTTTTTTATTATATGCTTCAACTACTTTAGCTTTCGCCTCTTTAGATATATCCCTTATCTTAATAAGTTCCTCCACATATAATTTATATCCTTCACTTGTCGGAATTCTTCCGGAAGATGTGTGAGTTTTAGCAATCAGTCCTTTATCTTCAAGATCCGCCATTGTATTTCTTATTGTAGCTGAAGAAACTCCAATACTATATTTCTTTTCCAGAGTTCTTGAGCCTACACTTTCACCGAATTCGAGATAATGCTTTATGATTGCCTTTAATATTAATTTCTCTCTCTCATTCATATTCGCACCTTCCTTTTGTTAGCACTCATTTCAAAGGAGTGCTAATTACAGATATATAATATTATATTTTTGCATTAATGTCAAGTACTTTTTTAAAATTTTTTTTATTTTTTTTACACATTGAAAATACTGGATTTAAGAGTATAGTTTATTGCTCTTTTTAAAATATTTTATTTTTTATTTTTATATTTTGTAAAATAATTTTCATGTGTGTGGTATAATCATTGTAAATAAATAAATAATTTAAACCCAGTCAGATAATGAATGTAAAGATAAATTTCCTAAGCGGAATATTTAGAAATAAGAATATAAATATTCTGAAAGGAAGTAAAAAAATTTCAGAAGTAAACCTGTACTTTCATTAAAAAATCTCTTTAAAAGAAAAAAATCTGATAATTCTGAAGAATAACTCTATTGAAAAAATTGCTCATTAGTAGTAGAATAACTAAATATAAGTACTTTTATATAATAATGAAAATATACAACTGTAAAGGGGTGCTGATAAATGATATTTCCCGAACCATTGAAAAAAGGAGATAATGTATTCTTATTTTGTCCTTCTTCACCTATAATTCCTGAAGAAGATATAGAAAAATGTAAAAAAGTTATAATAGATTTGGGATTCAATCCTGTTATTGGAAAGAGTTTATACGAAAACTACGGAGGATATATGGCCGGAAAGGCTGAAATCCGTATTGAAGATTTGCATGAAGCTTTTTCACGGAAGGATATTAAAGGAATATTCTGTGTAAAGGGCGGTTATTCAGCTTCACAGCTTTTAGATAAAATCGACTATGAGCTGATAAAAACTAATCCTAAAGTTTTTGTAGGATACAGTGATGTTACAAACCTTCACATTGTCTTCAACCAGAAATGTAACCTTGGAACTTACCATGGACCAATGGTAAAATCAAATATGATAAATGATTTCAATGACTATACAAAGACTTCTTTCTTTGAAGCTATGGAAAAGAATGAGACAAAGTATGAAGAACCTGAAAATATGCCACTTTCTATTCTTACAGAAGGAAGTTCACCTTCAGAGAACATAAGCGGTGTCCTTACAGGAGGAAATATGGCAATTATAGTCACTACTCTGGGAACTCAATACGAAATAGATACTAAAGATAAAATACTGTTTCTGGAAGATGTTGATGAAGAAATAGGATCTCTGAACAGAATGCTTACTCATTTGAAATATGCAGGAAAATTCAGTGACTGTAAGGCTGTTGTTTTTGGAAATTTTGTGGCATGTAAAAATACATATACTAAAGAAAATCAGCATTATGAACTATTGGAGCTTTTAAAGGATTTCTTTGCTGACTATGATAAACCTGTTATTTACGGAATGGAATCAGGTCACAAAAAGCCATATATGTTTACATTGCCTTTAGGTGCAAAGTGCAGCATAAACCTTCAGAACAAAGAAATACTTTTTGAAAAGTAGAATTTATTTTAGATAAAATAATATTTACAGATACGGGAGGAAAAAATAATGTTTTTTGATATGCATGCAGATTTATGGACAGATAATCTGTGGGAATATGAAAAGGGAAAAAATGACGTTATAAGAAGAAAATATAAAGATAGATTTATAGAAGGAGGAGTTTTTGGAGGTATTTTTGTAATATATTTAAATGCTTTTAAGGATCCGAAACCTGAAGAAACTTTCTTCAGAAGCCTTCGTGCAATGAGTGAGGAACTTTATCATGCAAGGGATTTAGTACATGTCATAAAAAATCCTGAAGACTTTGAAAAAGCGAAATCTCAAAATAAATTTGCTACACTTTTAGGAATTGAAGGACTTCCTGGAATTGGGTCAAACCTTGATTATATCTATCTTCTTGAAAGAATGGGAATAAGACACATAGGACTCACATGGAATGAACAGAATGCTTTTGCAACAGGTCAGAGAGGGGATAAAGACAGGGGACTGACTGATTTAGGTGTAAAAGCTGTTGAAATTATTGAAAATCTGGGAATTCTTCTTGATCTTTCCCATGCAAATGACAAAACCTTCTGGGATGTTGCAAAATACGCTAAAAAACCTTTTTTTGCTTCACATTCCAACTCCAGAACTCTTTGCCCGGCAATGAGAAACCTTACTGATGACCAGATACTTTGTATAGGCGAAAGAAATGGAATGGTGGGAATGAACAGCTATCATGGATTTGTAAGTGACAAGGAAGATGAAAAAAATCTGGATACATTGCTGAACCATATGGAATATGTTGCAGAAAAAATAGGAATTGACAAAGTTGGATTTGGATTTGATTTTGCTGAATACTACAACGTGCCCGGAGTAGACGAAGACGAAGGTTTAAAAGGCGTTTATGATATTACAGAAGCTAAAAATGTAGCAGCCGCCTTGAAAAAACGTGGATATTCAGATGAAGATATTGAAAAGGTATCATATAAGAACTTTATTTCTTTCTTTGAAAGAATAAGAAATGGTATAAAATAGAAAATTATATAAATTGAAATAAATTATAAAAAATAAAATACATATAGATGAAAGGATATAAATTATGAGAAAACCACTTATAGGAATAACTTCTTCCTATGAACATAACCCTGAATCAGAAAATGCTTACAAAACAAGCGTTTCTATAGATTATAGCCGTGCAATTATGGAAGCGGGAGGTATTCCTGTTGTTTTGCCGGTTCACGATAATATTGAAGTTGTAAGGGAGCAGATTTCACATCTGGATGGACTTCTTCTATCAGGAGGAGTTGATTCTGACCCTGCTTTATATGGAGAAGATAGCTTACAGGAAATTGGAGTTATTTCACCTGAAAGGGATAAATTTGAAATAATGCTGCTGGAAGAGTATTTGAAAACTAATAAACCAATTTTAGCAATATGCCGTGGGTTACAACTTACAAACATATATTTTGGTGGTACACTTTACCAGGATATAAAATATGTGGACACACAGATTCAGCATAGACAGAAATGGCATCTTTATTTGCCTACCCACAATATTGACATTCTTGGAAAAGATAATATTTTATATGAAATTTTTGGAGAAAAAACAAGGGTAAATTCCTTCCATCATCAGATGATAAAAGATTTAGCTGAAGGTCTTACTCCTATTGCAAAATCTTCTGACGGAGTTATTGAAGCCCTTCAGAAAAAAGATCACCCTTTCTACTATGCGACTCAGTGGCATCCGGAAATGATGTCTGTAAGAGGAAATGAAGGAATGAAGAAAATTTTTGATAAGTTTGTAGAGGCTTGCAAATAAAAATCTGCATTTTGTTGATGTAAAATATAATTACTTATGAAAATAGAAGATTGTCTCTAATATATCTCCCTTAATCTGTTAAGGATATGATATGTATTTTAAAGACAATCTTTTTATTTTGTTATATTATACTAATTATTTTATGTTATTAAATTCACTAAATAATCTTAACATGGCTTTTTTATTACCCCATGCCTGCCTTATATCATTCGAATCTAAAATTCTATAATGCTGTGTAAATGAATTTCTTTGTAATTTCCAACCATTAAATTCTTTCAAAGTTAACCAAAACACTTTTCCGCCCATTGTTTTTAATGGAATATTTGGGAAAGATGCATCTAATTTTTTAAATTTCTCAACTATGTCCGGTGTATTTCTTATAAGTTCTATAAATCCTTTTATAATAACTTCATCTTCCATGAAAAACCTCCTATATAAATTATAAATATTTTCCAAAAAATTATTGTAATAGTTTCTCAACTATTTCTCACTAAATTACAATCCCAATCCTTTTATCCATTTCTTTACATCTGCTTCTGAACTGGATCCACTGAATCTTTTACCTTCCTTCCAAGCTGCCCCTTTTGTCTTTTCCTTCAACGGATTAGGACTTGTTCCTATTTCACTGCTTCCTGAAGTAACGAATGGAATAACTGTTTTTCCATTAAAATCATTGCTTTCAACAAAAGTGTTCATTATTCTGGGAGCTTCTCCCCACCAGATTGGATATCCAAGAAATACAACATCATACTGGTTAAAATTTTCTACACTATTTTTTATCTTCGGTCTTATAGATTTATCCGCTTTTTCCTTAGCCGCCTTGCTGTCAGGATTTTTAGAATTCAAATCTTCTGCCGTATATGGACTTTCCGGAACAATTTCAAAAATATCTGCATTTTTATCTGACGCAATAATCTGTGCTATTCTTTTTGTATTTCCAGTTGCCGAAAAATATACAACCAATATTTTTTTTGAACCTTCTTTGGCAGAAGAGTCTGTTTTTTCTGTTTTTTCATTTGAACAGCTTACAAAAATTCCTAAAATTACAACTAATAACGTTAAAATCTTTTTCATATTATTTCTCCCTTCTCAAAAGCTTGACTTCTTATCTTTTTTCTCATATATTCTTTATTTGAGTCCAGCTTCATTATTTTTACTTTCATTTTATTATACCCCATAAAATTAATTTCAGGTCAATTTTTTTTACTAATGTCCAGTTGACCGTAAAATTTTATTCTGATATACTAAAAATATAATTATTTAATAATGGGGGATAAAAATGAAAGATAAAAAAGAAAAAATACATAAAACAAATGCTCTTAGACAGTTGGATAAAAATAAGATTCCGTATATTATTCATACTTATGAATGGAGTGAAAATAAAAGTGGAGGACTTGGAGTTGCTGAACATTTTCCTGAACTTGCAGAAAGAATTTTTAAAACTATTGTATTAAAGGGAAAAAGCAAGTCCCTATATGTCTGTGTAATTCATGGAGAAGCTCATCTTGACCTGAAAAAAGTTGCAAAAGCATGTGGTGAAAAGAATATTGACCTTCTTCCCCTTTCAGAACTTGAAAAGGAAACTGGATATGTTCGTGGCGGATGTTCTCCTGTCGGAATGAAAAAATTATACGATACATTCTTTGATATGGAAGCAGAAAAATTTGATAAAATAATAGTTTCAGCAGGAAAAAGAGGTTTACAGATGGAAGTTGAAACTGAAAAACTAATTCATATAATAAATGGGAAAATCACTGAACTGAAACTTGAGGAAGAGGACGTCTAAAAATTTTGAAAATATGAAAAACATATTTATTCATTTATTAAAATTTTACTTATACAAAACAGTTATTCATTAAGAAAAAGTCAAAAACTCGCCTAAAGGCTCAGACAGATGACTTTTCCTAAATTCATTTCCTATTTTGTATTGTAAAATTATAAATAACTCATAAATATAGTTTTTACATTATTTTTCACTTTTTTGAGACAACCTCTTCCCAATATTTCAATAATAGCGGTATTCCCGTTTATAATATTTACATTAATTTTTCTTAACAAATTCTGATTTTAACTTCATCGCTCCAAATCCATCAATTTTACAGTCAATATTGTGGATTCCGTCATCTATTAATCTTATATTTTTTACTTTTGTACCTCTTTTTAGATCATTTGATGCACCTTTTACTTTTAAATCCTTAATTATTGTCACACTGTCTCCATTTTGCAATATATTTCCATTTGCATCCTTTACAACATTTTCTTCATTTGCACTATTGTCTTCCAATGTCCACTCATAAAAACATTCCGGGCAGACTAACATACTTCCGTCTTCATATGTATATTCAGAACCACATTTTGGGCATTTTGGTAAACTCATTTATTACTTCCTTTCATTTTTTAAGATTTGTTGTTAATTATAACATTTTTTGACTTATTTTTCATCCCTGTTATTTGAAAGAAGATTTTTTACTTTATAGATGTTTTTATTTCCTTCAAAACTTCCCCAATATCTCCATCTAAACAGATACTTCTTTCCTCAAGTTCATTTGGGCAAAATGCTTCCTGGTAATTTATACATGCATAACTAGCTTTCTTATTTTCCATTACCATATACCAGAAGGGATACTTAATAATTACAGGTGTGTTTGCTCCAACTCCTAATTCTAAAAACAGTACATGCATATTTTTATGATTCTCAAGAAATTCTGAATATTTTTCGGCAGCTGTATACCATCCTTCATCTTCTACAAATGAACTGTCAGCCCGAAGATTAGTTGTCATATCTGAGCCATCATCAGGACATTTAGGAATTAATTCCGTCGGTATTCTCATAAGAATTTCTCTACTTGCAGGGATACTGAATACCCCATTTTCATCCTTCACAAATCCTTGTGCTTCCATCGCTTTCATTACCCATTCTTCATTATCATAGGTTTTCTGTATTTGTGGATTGACACTTTGAAATAAACCATAATCCCCCTGTGTGTAAAAAAGTCTCTTTTTATCAAATCCTGCCTTTTGAAATTGATGATCCACATTTGTTGTAATAACAAAATAATCCTTATCTTTTAAAAGTGAAAACAATTCATCATATACAGGTTTTGGAGCTTTCACATAACGGTTAAAATATATGTGCCTTGCCCACCAGGCCCAACGGATTTCGTCATCTGGAAATGGATAAAAACCACCTGAATATATATCTCTAATTCCATATTCCTTTATAAAGTCAAAAAAGTATTTTTCAAATCTTTCTCCACTATATGTAAATCCTGCTGAAGTTGATAGTCCTGCCCCTGCACCGATTACAACAGCATCTGCATTTTGAATTTCATTTTTTAGAAGTTCTATACGCTCTTCCCTTGAACCTTTTCCTGAAGATACGCTTCTACCTAACATTCCTAATGCCTTCAATCCCTTTTGAATTGTTTCTATATACCCATTTTTATTATAAGATTTCTTCATAATATTTTTTATCCTCCTCTTTAAAAACATTGAAAATTATTCTTTCCATAGCCTCCGGATGTTCCAAAGACCATTCCTTAACTGTTTTTACAGCTATTTCTGCCGCCCTTTTATTTGGAAAACGGAACACTCCAGTTGAAATGCAGCAAAATGCCACACTTTTCAATTTTTTTTCCAGACACATATTTAAAACATTTGTATAGCAATCTGCCAATTTCTGTTCTAATTCTGGTGTAAGTCTATTGCTTACTATCGGACCGACTACATGAATTACATTTTTTGCAGGAAGATTATAAGCAGCTGTAATCATAGGAATAGATGTTGGCTGTTCATAATCATTTCCATATTCAGCCCTTAATTCTTCCATTTTATGACTACATTCTTCCCTAAGCTGTACTCCTGCATAAGTATGAATCTGATTATCAATGCACATATGCATCGGTATAAAACATCCTAACATTTGAGAATTTGCCGCATTTACTATGGCATCCACTTCAAGCCTTGTAATATCTCCCTGCCATATAGAAATATTCCCTTTAGTTACAGGAATATCTGAAAGCCGCACAATGCCTTTTTCTTCAGTACAGACAGATAAATATTCATCTTGCACCTTCAATACTGAATCTGACATTTTCTTAGGCATACGGACATTCATCAAGGACCTTAAAATACAACGTTTTCCATTTATATCTTCTGGAATTTCTATATCTTTATATTCAACTGAATCAGCTTTAAGTTCTTCTAAAAGATAATCAAGCCTTTTTTCCTGTTCTTTATTCTTTTCCATAATTCTACCTTCTTTCTTCAATTCAATCCAAAACTAAATAATTAATATGATTTTATTTTATATTTTCAACAAGAAATTTTTTTATTTATAAATTCTCTGAATTTATTTGTTGTAACTTTTGTTATTACATCTAATAATCAATATTACCACACTTTTGATGTAATGTCAATTGTTACAATTGCTTTTTTTATTACTTTTATTGAAAATTCTTAATAAAAATAATAACAGCATTCTAAGAAAATTTATTCAAAGAAGACTGTTATATTAGGAGTAAAAATATATTGTATATCAATTTAAATAAATCATAAAATATAACTAGTATCAGACTATTATTAAATCATTCATTCCCTTTCTCCTTATTTAGATTACTCCCGTCTTTTCCAACAATATAAAAGTTTTAAGTGAAAATTCAAGTATATTGAATAAATTAGCCATTATCAATGTTGAATATGTATATTTATTTAATCTGTTATCATCTTTTACAAAATTTGCAATTATAAAAATCGGTATTTGTAAAATTACAATTCCATAAAATTGCATATTTCCATGATAAATCAATCCTAATAAATCAATAAAAACTAAAGAAAAAGCAACATAAGACAAGAACTTGTTATTCTTTCTTTTCATTATCACAAACAATAGAACAACCAAAATACATACTATTACGTGTAAGCCTTGGTTTTGTGAAAAAAAATCCTTACCCAAAACTTCTATGCACAAAAACAAATATACTATTCCAAAAACTAAATCACCCCATAAAAATTTCTTAATTTCTTTTTTCTGAAAAACTTTTATAAAACAAAAAAGTAATCTAAATAAGCTATAAAACATCAATAAAGTTAAAAATATAAGCATAATCAATTCTTCCAATTATTTCACGCTCCCAAATAAATCATTCAAAGCCTCACTCATTGTCGGATGGGTAAATATCATATCTTTTAAGTCAGTTTTTACTCCTGCCACTTCCAAATTAAGCCCTCCTCTATTAGGTTTTATTCCAATTGCCACAAGAATTGCGTCTGATTCGGTTTCGCTCTTGCTTGCTCCTTATGAAATTTGCACATATCCTTTTCTATTTTATACAACTGTAATTGCATAATTATATTTATTATAAAATTAATTTTTATATTGTAAGAATTCCATATTTTTTTAAAAACAAGATTTTTTGTGTTTACAAATTTTATTATTAATACTTCTTTTCTAAAATTCCACTAATTTCACTTCCAAGACCTTCCAGCGTATATTTTCTCATCTCATTTTCCATAGCCTTCTGTATTGTTTCCAGTTTATTATCAAGCAATTTATGAATATTTTTCCCCACAGGACATTCTGGATTTGGATTTTTATGAAAATTGAACAGTTCGTTATTTTCCAATGGTTCTATCGCCACATATACATCATAAAATGTTATTTCCTTTAGAGGTTTTGTCACTTCAATTCCTCCAGTTCCTCTTGCAACTTTTATCAATCCCGCACTTTTTAATTTTGTCAAAATTTTTCTTATAATAACAGGATTCGTATTTATACTTCCAGCAAGAAAATCACTTGTAATTCTGTACTCATCTCCAAATACCTCTACACATGCAAAAATATGTAGTGCTATCGTAAATCTGCTTGATATCTGCATAATTTCATTCTCCTTTTTTTATATTTTCTATTGGTTTTTCTATTTTTAAAACTTCAAAATTAACTCTAATATTCTATAAAACTTCTAACTTTTTAAGATGTAATAATGATAGTTATATCTTATAAAATTATAATATAACATCTTTGATGTGATGTCAATAGTTACATCAAAAATATTATAAATAAAAAACTTCTTTAATTAAGATTTTTTCTTAAATTTAAAGAAGGTTTTATAACTTTAGTATTTTAGTATTCATAATGATTTGCACAGGCAATAACTACTATACTTGTTTCTGTCAGTTTATATATAAACCTGTGCTTATCTGTAATTCTTCTGCTCCAGTATCCACTCAGTTCATGCTTTAAAGGCTCTGGCTTCCCTATCCCTTCATTGCCATTCCTTTTGATGTCTTTTATTATTTCATTTATTTTTTTGACCATTTTTTTATCCTGTTTCTGCCATTCTTCATATTGCCCCCATGCAATATCTGTCCATGTCAAATTCATTATTCCACCTCAATTATATCATGTATTTGTACATTCCCCGCTTCCGCTTCCGCTTTACTTTTTAACAGCTCATTATAATATTTCTTATTTGACATAATATAAAGATTTTCCATCAAATTGTTATATTCCTCTTCACTCATCAGTACCACGTTTTTGTCATTTTTTCTTGTTATAATGACTGTTTCATAATCATCAGTTGCCTTATCACAATATTTTTTTAAATTGTTTCTCACATTTGAATAATTTGTAGCTATCATACTAATCACCTCTATTTATTGTACAATATTTTTGACAAATTTTCAATTATAATTTCACTTTTTGCAATGAAAAATGACATAATTTTTTTCATAACAGGACAGCTCCATTTCTATTCCTCTTCAGGATAGGTCATTCCCCATTCCTTACGTAATTTTGTCATAATATCCATAACATCTATTGTATATTCCAGCTTCATTTTGTTAATTCCTGTTTTTACAGATTCCTCCATATTCTGAAGTTCATACTGAAGTGCATTTTCTGTCATTCCTGCTGTAATTTCTTCAATTTCACCAGTTTCGGTATAAACTATTTTAGCCTTATCAGCCCTTGGATATTCGGTAATTTCTATATACGCCTTCTCACATGCGATTACAACTCTTTTCGGCTGTTTTGAATGAAGTGTAAGCGCTATTGTTGACATCTGCTGTTCCTTGTTCATCATAATTATACTTGCCTGTTCATCTACTCCTGTTGGTGCATACTTAACCTGTGAAAGCACATTATCAGGTTTTGAAGTCATAAACAGTCTTGTAATGGAAATAGCATAAACTCCTATATCAAGCAATGCCCCTCCTGCCAGATTTCTGTTGAAAAATCTGTTATTCATATCATATTCCTTGTAACTTCCAAAATTAACCTGTATCATTCTTACATCACCCAGTTTACCTGAGTTTACAATTTCTGAAAGTTCAGTATAAAGGGGCATATTGAAAATTGTCATTGCTTCTCCGAGAATAAGATTTTTTTCCTTTGCAATTTTTACTGCTTCTTCAAGTTCTTCGCTATTTAGTGTAATTGATTTTTCACATAATACGTGTTTCCCATTTTTAAGTGCTTCTATCATAAATTTTATATGTGTATTATGAGGAGTTGTAATGTAAATTATATCAGTTTCTTCATCTGTAAACATATCTTCTATTTTATCATAAACTTTTTCAACACCATATTTTTTGGCGAATTCCACAGCCTTACTATGTGTCCTGTTTGCTACTGCATAAAGTTTCTTCCCCATTTTTTCAAGTGCCTGTGCCATTTCATTTGCAATTACGCCTGTTCCCAGAACAGCCCATTTTAATTCTTTTTCTATTTTTTCTTCCACATTTCTACTCTCCTTCCAACAAATTGCATCATATTAATTTCTATTTAATAAATTATATTACCATTTAATAATTAAGTCAAGGAAAGAGTACTAGTAAATCTAGTAAATAAGACCTTTGAATTTTTTATGATTCTTTGTTCATAACATAAATATTTTAAATAAAAATATCAGTTATCACTTTTTTAATTTCAATGCGATAACTGAAGTTTTCACTCATTTAAGCAGAATAAAATTCACAAATATTTCTATTTTTAGAAGTATCGTATAAAGAAAATTTCACTTTATTTTTTTTACCAATTTTATAATTAAATCTGTAACTTGAAAACTTTTGTGATTTTTTATTTAAATTAGTAAAATAGAAATATTGTTCTTTTTCATTTATCGCAAGACTAAATTCTCCAAGTTCAACTTCATCAGGTCCGTTTTTTGTAATATTATTAAATGAATTAAATGTGGCACTGTATTTATCCGGAGCACTTTTTGAAATAAAAAGATTAATTAACTGTGCATCATTAAGATTATGGCAAACCCATCTTATACCGGATAACTTGTCCAAAACAGTATTAGAAAATCCCAAAATAGAAAATAAAAGAAAGAACATAAAAATAAATTTTTTCATTATATCATCTCCTAAAATAATTTTGCTTAATTTTATAATATTTAATAAAAAAAATCAAGTTTTTTAATTTAATTCATCTATAATAAAAGTTGTAAAATAAAGTGTCACTATATGGAAAAAAAATAATTTTCAGTTTATCTTTTCAACTGATATTTTACTGAACGCCCTTTTCCTACCTGCTCAACAATACTTTTCTCAATTAAACCATTTATCGATCTTATAACTTTTGATTTACTATATTCACTTAATTCTTCGATTTCTTTTCTACTTAATTTTTCATGCTTTTTAAGAATTTCAAAAACTTTTACTTCACCGTTAACTAAATTACTTGGAACTGTTTCAATTATTGGTAAAGTTATTCTTATGCTATTTTCATATATCTCAAAAGACGGTTTTACAAAATTTTCCCTGTATTCATATTTTATTCTTTTTATTCCTGTTCCAAATTTTTCAATTATTCCTAGTCTATAAAAAATATTTGCTATTATGGGATTTCTTAAAACTGAAACATATCCTCTCATATATTCATCTTCAGACATTCCTGAAGGTAAACTTCCTGGTGATATAATTTCAATTTTATCATTTGACATTACTATTTTTATATTCGCATTTATATCCCACAATCTATGAACTATTGCATTTGCAACAGATTCCCTGAAAGCTTCTTTTGAAATTTTTTCTTTTGTTACACGCTCAGCTCCCACTATTTCTTCATATTCATAATATCTTTCAAATGTACTGATTGCGTCAGAATATTGTTCAAGTATGGATTTTCTTTCAATATTTTCCCTAAATAATATTTTATTTATATTTTCACCTAAAACTACTATATCAATTCCAGAAAATTTTCTATTATTATTGTCTGCAAAAAGTTCAGCAGCTATATTAAATTTTTTATTTTCATATAAATTCAATGTTTTTAATATATCCAGGTTCAGTTCTTTTATTCCTACTATTTCTTTTAATTTTTTTTCTAAAAACTTAAATTCTAATTTTTCGTTTTCTATTTTAATTGCTTCATAATCTAGATTACTTCCCTGTAATATCATCCTGTTCAATTCAACTATGTCTACTTCAACTGTTGATGTATCATTTCTTTTATAGGCTTTACCATTGTAATAATATGGCGGAAAATCCCCTTTTTTCACATTTAAGACAATACAACTTTTTCCTTCTATTTTTTCAATATCTAATGTATATTCCGGCTTAGGTTTTATACTGTCGTTAATGGTGTTTTCTATATTAAGTTTATTTTCTGTCACTTTTTCCAGCCCTATAATTTCTCCATTATCGTTTATCCCAAAAATTATTTTTCCATCTTTATAATTAGAATAAGCAGAAACTGTTTTCAAATAACTTTTACTTATTTTTTCCTTAAATTCTATTTCTTTGCTCTCTTTTCTCATATAAACCCTCCATTTATATAATCTACTTAAAACAATATTTTTACAAATTAATTATACTTCATTTTTATCACTTTTGCAACGAAAAACTTTTCGTTCCATTTTTCGTTTCATTTTGCAACGAAAAAAATACGCCAAATTTATGACGTATTTTAATATTTATTCTTTTTCTTTTCTATACTGCAATACTGTTTTCCCTATCCATCCTTTAAATGCACGATAAAACGATGAAAGTTCCGTATATCCAACCAGATAGGCTATTTCATCAATTAAAAGTTCCTTTTCTTCTTTTTGCCGCCTTATATTGTGCGGGAAGTACAATTCCAAGTAAAGTAATATAAACACTTATCATCATTGCAGGCGGATAAAATATACACGATATTATTAACCCAATTATTTTTATACTTATATTAACTTTTATCCATCTTATCATTGTTTTTAATGATTCCTGCGATTCTTTATCATGTTTATTTACCTTTTCTATCAGATACAACGAAATTATATTGCAGAATGTAACAGCCAGAACTATTACCCCATAAAATCCTTGCGCTACACTACTGTTATAATATAAAGTGACAAAAGAAGTTACATATGGAAAAAACGAGGAAAAGAAAAGTAGTACTACATTTACCCAGACAATTGATGGTGTAATATATTTTATTTTATGCCATTCATTATGCAGATTTACCCACATTGTTCCAAGCCAGAAAAATGAAAGCGTATATGCAAAAAAATCTACTCTCAGATTCCAAAGTGCTTTTAAAGTTGCTGTTTCAGGTTTTTTCAGTTCTAATATAAGAATTGTCATAATAATTGCAAGTACAGCATCCATAAAAGCTGCCAATCTTTCTTTATTCATAGTTAAACTCCATTCCATGATTTTATAATAATACAATTATATCATAAATCAGTAAGGAATTTAAATTTTTAGTTTTTCATATATAATCTCCTTCATTTTCTTATTTTTATTTCCTTATCTTTATATATAGTTATAATACTAAAATTTAAGATAAAAGTACAATACCGTTTAGAAAATGTGCTATAATTAAAATGCATACTAGAAATAAAAATTATATAAGGTGATTAATATGATAGAATTGGAACAACTAAAACAGCTTATTGCGTTTGCAACATATGGAACATTATCAAAAGCTGCTGAAGAATTGTATATTTCACAGCCTGCCCTTTCCCGTTCGATACAAAAGCTGGAAAAAACTTTGGGGGTTGAACTTTTTGACAGGAAAAAAAATAAGATGGAATTAAATGAAAATGGAAAAACTGTTATCCAGTACGCAGAAAAAATACTTAATCTTGTAGATCAAATGGAAGAAAAAGTTAATAAAAATAATCTGGTTCAAAATAATTTTTCAATTGGTTCATGTGCTCCGGCTCCATTGTGGGATATGATTTCATTATTTGGAAGATTTTATCCTGAAAAATATATTCTTCATAAAATAGAAAATAATCTTCAGTTATTTGAAAAACTTAAAAATGGCAGTTATCAGATGATCATACTTTCTGAACCTGTTGATAATTCTGAATTTTTCTGCATAAAATACAAAACTGAACAATTATTTTTATCAGTTCCTTTGCAGCATCCACTGGCTAAAAAGAAGGAAATACATTTTTCAGATATTACAGATGACAGAATGCTCTTATTCAATCCAATAGGAATATGGAAGGATGTAGTTTTAGAAAAAATGCCTAATATGAACTTTCTTATCCAAAGTGACAGGATTATTTATCAGGAATTAGCTAAAATGCAAAATTTACTACATTTCCGTTCAAATTTCACACTTGAACGTGAAGACAATTTCAAAAATAATATTTCAATTCCGATTATTGATAAAGAAGCAAAAATGACTTTCTACTGTGTCTGTAAGAAAAATATAAAAAATGAAATTGAGAAACTTTTTGATAGTTTTAGTAAAAATTCTTAAAAAATAAGAGGGAAGAAATCTCCCTCGTATTTTTATTATTTCCTTCCATTAAGCCATTTTACTATTTCTACATCATCATGGTTTAAAAATAAACTTTCCTTTTTATCAAGTTCAGATATTTTCTCCATATCCTCACTGTTCAATTTAAAATCAAATACATTAAAATTTTCTTCAATTCTTTCTTTTCTGACTGATTTTGGTATTACAACTACATCTCTTTGAATTAGCCATCTTAAAATTACCTGAGCCACAGATTTATTGTATTTTTTACCAATTTCAGACAAAATTTCATTTGTAAATATTCCATTTTTCCCTTCTGCAAAAGGTCCCCATGATTCTATTTGAACCCCATATTCCTTCATTATTTCATTTGCTTTAACCTGCTGATTGAAAGGATGTGTTTCCACCTGATTTACAGCTGGCACTACTTCATTATTCATAATAAAATCAACCAGTCTGTCAGGATAGAAGTTACTTACACCAATTGCTTTTATTTTCCCTTCCTTATACAGCTCTGTCATCGCTCTCCAAGCTCCATATACATCATTAAATGGCTGATGTATCAGATATAAATCAATATATTCCAAATCCAATTTTTTTAAAGAAGTTTCAAATGCCAATTTTGCCTTTTCATAATTTGCATCACTTACCCATCATTTTGTTGTAACAAAAATTTCTTCTCTAGGTATACCGCTTCTTTTTATAGCTCTTCCCACAGCTTCTTCATTTCTGTAGGACGCAGCTGTATCAATTAATCTATATCCTGCTTTTAACGCATTGTAAACCGCTTCCTCACATTCTTTCATATCATCAATTTGAAATACTCCGAATCCTAATATAGGCATTTTTACTCCATTGTTTAAAGTTACGTATTTCATAATATTTCCTCCTAATTTTTATATGTCATTTTTTAATTACAGTTACACTACCAATCTTCTTGAACATATTTTACAAAAAAATTTTTCTAAAGTACAATATCAATTTCGTAATCCACTATAACCAAAATGCATAGCTTTAGTTATTTTTTATTTCAATTAAATACTATTTATTACTTCCTGATGATAACCAACTGTAACAAATAGCCGCTAAAGCTCCACCAATAACAAAATTTGCAGTAAATATCAAAACATTTATATTTCTATTTTTCCCAGTAGGAATCTATAATTTTCAAAATAGGATCATTTATATCTTCATTTTGAACTATATAATCAATAAAAACTTGTTCAATTTCAGGATTATCTTTTATCTTGACTAAAAACTCATACATTAATACTTTCAATGCATTAGATATTTTATGCTTTAAAGAAGCTCTGGCATACTTAATTATAAATTCCTGAGCTTTTTTCTTATCTGAAAATTCTAAGTTATGTATAATTATCCGTACTTTTCTTTGACTTTCCCTGTCAAATTTTTTCAAATAATATTCCATTAAATCATCTGTTATTTCCATTTTTTCATAAACCAAGTCATTTACTATAGTTGCATATTTTATTAAATCAGGAAATTTCTTTACTGATTCGATATACTCCTCTTCCCATTCTCTTTTATTCACACAGCCTTCTTCTATATCTACACTTTTAGCAGGATTGTTTCTTTCAATTTTTGCCAATTTTCTATATTTATCAGAAATTTTATCTCCTTCAATTTCTCTTCCTAAAAATCTTAAATAATTCTTTTTATAATAATCTCTGTAGCTTTCTCCTTTTATAATCAATAAACATTTTAGAGGTTTCCCGAGCAAAGCAGATGCACATGCTTTATGATGACCATCAATTACAAAATTTATAAATTCACCAAAATTATATACAATTGCTCTTGGTTCATCATTGTCACTGTTTTTAAATTTTTCAATATAATAATCTACTCTTTCTTTATTATAACAATCTGTTGTCTGTGTCGGATAAAGATAGACAGGCTGACCAAATACATAATAATCATCGCCGTATTCATGTGAAAATACAAGTGCTGTTGCAGAATAATCTTTTAATTTGTTGGAAATATCCCAATAAAAGTTTTTTTCTCCATCTGTTGGATAACATTCTGCATCTGCAATCAGATAAAAACCTGTTTCAAAAAGTTTAAGCAAAGGTTCTATTGTTTTTATGGATTCCTCAAGTGAAATAAAGTTAGAATTAATTTCCTTCTGTATTTTTTTCAGTTCTTCGCAATCCGCATTTTCTATTCCATACCCACTTGCCAATACGGAACTGCAAGTCTGACAATATGGCGAATTAATCTGAACAAGAGGAATATCATTAAGTCTTATATTCGTTGAACACCCATATTCAGATCTATTATTAACAAGTTTCCCTGCACCATTAACATAGACTACTTTTGCTTCCTTAATATTAATCATTTCAGATACATCTACTTCTATATCAGTTAATTCAACAGATAATTTATTTTTATTTTCTACAAAACTCATAACTGATTTTAATAATCTACTCCACAATGTTTTTGACCCGTAAATCAATTTATTCTTATTTTTTATAATACTCATAACTATCCCTCTAATATCTAATTTTTCCCCCTTGTAAATATCATTCTTCCACAACATCCCCTATCTTTTTGCAATTGCTGTAAAAGTAAATTCATCAGGATGATAAGTTATTGTTTCATATTGAAAAAGATTTCCATTAGATAAATAGGCATGTGTATCTATAACAACAACTCTGTCGATATTTTCAAGATTTATATAATTCTTCTCTTCATCTGTACTTTTTCTGAATTTTATTTCTCTTTGGGAATAGGATATTTTTAATTTTAATTCCTTTTCCAAATATTCATATATAGATTTTTTTGCAATTTCTTCACTTAAAAAAGGTACTATTCTTCTATCAAAATACGAAGTTGCCAGCTGTACAACCTTGCCATTTAAGGAATATGTACGTACAACTTTATAAAAATCCGCTTCCTTTGAAACATGAAATTTCTCCATGAGTTCTTCCATTCCCTGAACTATATATAGACTTATCAGATTTGTTTTAACATCTATATTCTTAATTTTATTAAGTTCCTGAAAAGTCTGTATTGATGTCAGGGAAATATTTTTCAAATCCCCTTTCTCTAAAACAAACGACCTTTTCCCTTTTATTTTTTGAATATATCCTTCATTTTCAAGCATTGACAGGGCTTTTCTTACAGTAAGCACCGAACAGGAATAGTCATTGGCTAAATCAGCTTCTTTTTTCAAATAATTTCCTGGCTTAATTTCTTCATTTTTTATAAGTTCTTTTATACTTTGATAAACTTCTTTGTATTTATTCATATTTATACCTTTCATAAATAATTTTATATATTATACCTTAAAATATTAATAATAACAATTTATTTTTAATATATCTATCTTTTTATTTTTTTAATAGATATATATAGATGTTATTGACTTTTAAAAAAGATATGTTATAATATAGTACAAAATTTTTAATAGGAGATGATTTAAAATGGCTATAAAAAATAAGGTTGTTATAATTACAGGAGCTTCTTCAGGAATAGGAAAAGCTACCGCTCTGTTACTTGCCGAAAGTGGTGCAAAAGTTGTACTTGCCGCAAGAAATCAGGAAAAATTAGAGAAAGCGGTAAATGAAATAAAAGAAAGAAATGGAGAAGCTGTCTATAAAGTAACAGATGTATCAAAAAGAGAAGAGGTAAAATCATTAATTGATTTCACTATTTCAAAATACGGCAAAATTGATGTTATATTTAATAATGCAGGATTAATGCCTAATTCACCTTTATCTGAATTTAGGACAGATGAATGGGATGAAATGATTGATGTTAATTTAAAAGGTGTTGTAAATGGTATTGAGGCTGTACTTCCACATTTTATAGAACAGAAATCCGGTCATGTTATCAGTACTTCATCAGTCGCAGGATTAAATACATATTTGGGAGCAGGTATCTATTGCGCAACAAAACATGGTGTTAAAGCTTTAATGGAAGTTCTCAGAAAAGAAAGTGCCAACGAAAAAAGAAATATCCGTACAACTACTCTTTATCTTGGAGCATTTAAGACAGAACTTGCAGAACGTATTACAAATAAGGCAATTAAAGAAAGAATTGAATTCCTCTATGATACGATTGGAGCAGATCCGATAATTGTTGCGGAAGCTGTGAAATTTGCCATTGACTTGCCTGAAGAAGTAAGTATAAATGAAATGACACTTTATCCAACGGCACAATTATAATTTTCTACATATTAATAAAAAGGTATACTGCACCCAAAATCTTGAATACAAGATTAAAAGTGCAGTACATTTTTTTATTTATTTCCCAAGAACCTTCAATACTTTTTCCGCTATCTGTTCCTTTGTAAGATTATTTCTTCTCAAAATTTCCTCAGCCGGAACTCTGTCAGTAAATTCCTTTTTTGCTCCAAAATTCATTACCTTCATATTCGATGTTCCATAGAATCTCGTTACCTTTTCACCAAATCCTCCATCAAGTACAGCACTTTCAAGAGTTATTACAAGTCCATGGTTTTCTTTCAGTTTTTCCAGCACTTCTTCATCTATTCCTGTAATAAATCTTGGATTGATTAACGTTGCATCTATACCATTTTCCTTCAGAAGTTCTTTTACTTCCTTTCCTAAATGATAGAAGTCTCCCAGCCCAATAATTGCAACATCACTTCCGGCTTCCTTTATTACATATTTGTTAAGTTCGCTGAAATCAGGTTTTATTTCCTCACCAGTTGAAACTACACCATTTAATGGAACTCTTATTGCTACAGGATGCTCCTTATATTCTATTGCCCAGTCCAGCATTGCAAAATATTCCTCCTTGCCTGTAGGAGAAAGATAAACCATATTAGGTATATTTCCTATAACCTGTTCATCAAAATATCCAAGATGAGTAACATCATTCATTCCTGTAAGTCCACCTACAAACACAAGAATTACTGCAGGATTATTATTTATACATAAGTCCTGTGAAAGCTGGTCGTAAGTTCTCTGAACAAATGTGCTGTATACTCCATATACAGGCTTTCCACCATTTGCCGCTATTCCTGATGCCAATGCAACAGCATGTTCTTCAGCTATTCCCACATCTACAAACTGTTTTCCTGCTTCTGCCCTTCTTTTGGCATTAAATCCCATTACAGTTGGAGTTCCAGAGCTTATTGCAACCAGTGCAGGATCTTTCTTCATTTTTTCAAGCAGATATTCCCCTGTGAGGTCAGAATATGCTTCTTCATCATCAGGTGTATCAATTTTAATTTTCCCTGTTGCCGGATCAAAAGGTGCATTATAATGCCAAGGTTCCTTATTTTCTTCTGCAAATGGAAGACCTTTCCCTTTTATAGTATGAATATGCAGAACAATAGGATGATCAATATCCTTCACACTTTCAAATACCTTTATAAGCTCATCTATATTATGACCGTCCTTCACATAAATATAATCAAGTCCTAGTGCCTTAAACAGGTTATTTGGCGATTTTCCTTCTGTTTCCCTCAATTCCTTCAATGTCTTATATAGTCCGCCATGATTTTCTGCAATTGACATATCATTGTCATTTACAATAATAATCATATTTGTTCCCTGTTCAGAAATATTGTTCAGCCCTTCATATGCTTCTCCTCCGCTCAGTGAACCGTCTCCTATAATTGCAACTATATTTTCATTGTCTCCCTTCAGATCCCTTGCTTTTGCAAGTCCTGTAGCCAGACTTATGGAAGTTGATGTATGCCCCACTTTAAAAAAGTCATGTACACTTTCATCCTGATTTGTATATCCTGAAATTTCTGAAAATTTATCAGGATTTAAAAATCCTTCCTTTCTTCCTGTAAGTATTTTATGTGGATAACACTGGTGGGAAACATCAAATACAAATTTATCCTTTGGTGAATTAAACACATAGTGTAAAGCTATTATAACTTCAACCATCCCAAAGTTAGGCCCTACGTGTCCTCCAATTTTTGTAAGTCTGCTAAGTAATGCCTCCCTCACATCACCTGCCAGTACTTTTAACTCATCTTTTGACAATCTCTTTATATCTTCAGGAGAATTTATTTTTTCTAACGCCATTCTTTCATACCTCCATATCTTTAAATTATTTTAAGACAAGTATACCATATGGAGTTGACTGCAAGTCAAGTCCTTTTTGATTTTAAAAACAAAATAAATAATTACAGTTATATTTTCACATACAACCATAACTTGCTGCATTAACTTTAATAATTTAAATTTTACATTTTTTTCAAATAAAGTTATAATATGAAAAACAAATTTATGGAGGGAAAGATGAAAAAGAAATTTTTTTTAATTTTACAATTTTTATTATTTTCAGTAATTTTAACTGCTGAAAATGCTGATACTTACAATAACTTTGAAAAATTTAATGTAAGATTCTCAAATGCCAACTTACCATTTCAAATTGTTGTTAACGAGTCTAAAGGAAAAGAATATTATCCTGCTGAATTAAATGTTGGAAATTACCTGTTTTTTTCACCAACAAGATTAGCTGGACTAAATTATTACGAATTTTTTTCTGATGTTTTAAAAAAAGATTTTAAAACTTACACAACTAATAAAAAGGGAAAAATAAAAAATGAAAGTAAAGTCTACCGTTATAATAAATCTGATTTTTATGCTAATTATAAGGATATGGTAAAAAGCGACAGATCTGAAATAAAAGATTTTTTAGGAATCGTATCAGCTGATACAAAATTAATCAGTCCTAATACTTATAAAATAACTAATTATGTCACTGACAGAGGCTTTCTTATAACTATTCCTATGAATATGGCTTTTTATGTAAAACAGGTTAATGACAGTAAATTCATATGGTCTCTAAATAATAACTTTGATAAGATTGATTACACCTTTACTCTTGAAAATAAGAAACTCATTGTAAGAAATGACAAAGAACAGATTGTTTTTACAGCTTACAGAAATGAAAACTCTTTATTTTTTGAAACTGCTAAAGATAAATTTGAATATAAAGTAAATGAAGAAGATTCCCAATTTGAATCTTATAAAAATGGAAAACTTTTTGAATCATTGAAATATAAAACAGAATAGAATATTAGAATTAAAACTTTCTTTTATTAGAAAAATAAAAGTAAAAATAGCTCTCTGAAGATATACTTTATTTTTTACAGATTGCTATTTTTACAACTTTAATTTTTTATGGTCAGCACATTAGTGCTTTTTTTTTACTTTCTCATTAGAAATTAGAAATGACAATATATTTTAATTACTCATCTTCTTTGATTTCTCAACACATGACCTTACTGCATTTATTACAGTTCCTCTAAAGTTACCATTTTCTAGGGTATTAACTGCTTCAATAGTTGTTCCTGCAGGAGAAGTTACCTCATCCTTCAGCACTCCGGGATGCTTTCCTGTTTTAAGCAGCATTTCTGCAGAACCTTTTACTGTCTGGGCTACTATTTCATATGCCTTGTCCCTCGGCATTCCCTCCAGCACTCCACCGTCTGCAAGTGCTTCCATAAACATATAGACATAGGCCGGAAGTGACCCTGCTATTCCTGTGAAGGTATGCATAAGCTTTTCATCTATTTCGATACTTTTTCCAAAACTGTCAAGAATTCCAAATACAACCTTCTTTTCTTCTTCTTTTACATTTCCATTAAAAGTAACCGCCGTCATTCCTTCAAGTACCTGTGCCGGTGTATTAGGCATTATTCTTACTACTTTTTTATCTTTACCTGCAATATTTTCAACACTTTCAATACTAATTCCTGCAGCAATTGCAATTATTATCTTATTTTCATCTATCCTGTCCTTTATTTTATCCAGAACAGAATTGTAAATGTTTGGCTTTACAGACAGAACTATAACATCACTGTTATCCACCACTTCAACTTCATTCTGTAAAGGTTTCACATTATATCTTTCAGAAAGTTCCCTTGACTTTTCCACATTTACATCAAATACATTTATATCGCTTCCTGAAACATACTCTGATGTAACCAGTCCCTTTATCATGGCACTTCCCATATTTCCAGTACCTATAAATCCTATTTTCATTTTTCACCTTCATATTAATTTTATCTATAATTTTACATTTATTCCCTAATTTGCCCATTTCCTCTGATAATATACTTTGTTGTTGTAAGTTCCCTTACTCCCATAGGCCCTCTGGCGTGAAGTTTCTGAGTGGAAATTCCAATTTCCCCTCCATATCCAAATTCTCCACCATCTGAAAATCTTGTTGATGCATTCAGGTAAACTGCTGCCGAATCCACTTCATTCAGAAATTTTTCAGCATTATCTATTGATTCTGTTATTATTGAATCTGAATGCTGTGTGCTATGTTCATTTATGTAGTCTATTGCCTCATCTACATTTTCCACAAGTTTCAGTGACATTATCATATCAAGGTATTCTGCTCCAAAATCTTCTTCATTTGCCAGCTTTACATCATTTCTGTTTACAATATCAAGTGCTTCCCTGCTATATCTAAGTTCTACACCACTTTTTATAAGCATATCTGTCACTTCAGGCAGTATCTTTTCAGCAATATTTTTATGAACCAGTACTGTTTCTATTGAATTACACGTACTTGGCCTCTGGATTTTTGCATTTTTTATAATCGGCAGAATGTTCCCTATTTTTGCACTTTCATCCACAAATACATGGCACACTCCTGCACCTGTTTCAATTATAGGAATTGTAGCATTTTCAATAATAAACTTCTTCAGTCCTTTTCCTCCTCTAGGTATGAGGACATCAATATACTGATTCATTTTTACCATTTCATTTACAAGTGCCCTGTCAGTATTTTCTATAAGTTGAACTGAATTTTCAGGTAATCCTGCCTTAACTCCCGTTTCGTTAAAAAGTCTGCTCAAGTAAATATTTGAATTTATTGCATTTGCCGATCCCCTTAAAATTACCGCATTGGATGATTTTATTGCAAGTCCTGCCGAATCTATTGTCACATTTGGCCTTGATTCGTATATGATTCCAAGTACACCTAATGGTACCCTTTTTTTCTCGATAGTCATTCCATTTTTATGTTTCCAGCCTGAAAGTATTTCCCCGATAGGATCAGTAAAGGCAGCTATTTCCATTAATCCCTGTGACATAGCTTCAATCCTTTTATCTGTTAGTTCCAGCCTATCCAGAAGTGCAAAGGAAAGCCCTTCCTTCTTACCATTTTCAAGATCCAGCCTATTTGCTTCCTTTATTTCTTCCTTTTTATTAATCAGCTCTTCAGCAATCATTACAAGAACTTTGTTTTTTGTCCTTGTATCCAGAGTAAGAAGTTTTTTCGACGCTTCCTTTGCCTTCTTTCCCATTTCTTCAATATATCCGCTAATCATTTTTCTTCCTTTCATTCTTTAGCATATCATCTTTACCATACTGTTTCCATTTCCCAAGAAATCTATCCCACAAGTATTATCCCTTTGTAATTACCATATTGTCTATGTGCACTACAACATCATCATACTTATGGCCAAGTATATTTTCTATATCTTCACTTCTGTGCCCCATAATAAGTTCTATTTCATCTGAAGAGTAGTTTGAAATACCTGTTGCTATATTTTCATTTTTCATATTCATGATTTTTACTACCGTTCCCTTCTCAAAGTTACCTTCAAATGATTTTATTCCCACCGGAAGAAGACTTTTCCCTTTAAATAATGCCTTTTCAGCACCTTCATCTATTGTAATTACTCCCTTTTTATTTGTTCCGTATGCAAGCCAGTATTTTTTGGAGCTTATTTTCTTATATTTCTTTGTAAACAATGTTCCGACATTTTCCTTTTCCACTATCCTTGTAATATTCTTCGGATCCTCTCCACTTGCAATTACCATATTTGTACCTATTTTAGTTGCCATTTCCGCAGCAATTATTTTAGTAATCATTCCACCTGTACCAAATTTCGACCCTTCTCCACCTGCAGTTTTTTTAATATCATCATCTATTTTACCAACAATTTCTATCAGATTTGCATCTTCATATTTCTGAGGATTTTTGTTATATAATCCCTGTACATCAGATAATATAATCAGAAGATCTGCATCTATAAGGCCTGAAACTAATGCTGAAAGAGTGTCGTTATCTCCCACCTTCAGCTCGTTTGAAACTATTGCATCATTTTCATTTATTACAGGTATTATTTTATTTTTCAGAAGAGTATTACAGACATTTCTCGCATTAAGATATCTTCTCCTGTCTGAAAAGTCCCCTCTTGTAAGCAGAAGCTGACCAATTATTTTCCCATATTCCTGAAAAAGCAGCTGATACAAATGAGTCAGTGCCACCTGTCCCACTGATGCCAATGCCTGTTTCTCAGACAGCGTCTTTGGACGCTCCGTTAAACCAAGCTTTCCCATTCCGGCTCCTACTGCTCCCGATGTTACCAGTACCACATCATAACCTTTATTAGATAAATTGCTCAGTTCTGCAACTATTTTCTTTATTTTTTCTATATTCAGGTTTCCATCTTCCTTTGTAAGCGTTGATGTTCCCACCTTTACTACTATTTTTTGAATATTTTCCAATATTTCTTCTCTTCTGTTTGTCTGTCTTTTCATATTATCACTTGCTTTCTGTAATTGTTTTTTCTATTATTTTTCTTCAGGAACCCAGACAGAAATTTTTCCTGCCTTAACTTTAAATGCCGCAAATCCACTATCATCTATCACAACATTGTCAAATCCGCTTCCTGTAACTTCCTTCCATACCTGACCTGTACGATTTTGTCCTACTTCTATCACTTTTTCCCCATCTTCATTATTTGAAAGAATAGCTGCACATCCGGTATTCAGGTCATTTTCCCTTCCTGTTCTATAAATTCCTACAATATCAGGGTCATCAAAATAGTCAATTTCTCCACCATAGGCATAATGTTTTCTCACGTGAAGCAGCTGATCTATTATCCATCTATGTTCACTTTCCTGTCCACCGACACCGTAGTAATCACCATAGAACAGACAAGGGTAACCTCTTTCTGCAAGAAGTATTATTGCGTAGGCATGTGGCTTGAACCAGCTTTCTATCTGGGATTCAAGTGCGCTTCCCTTCTGTGAATCATGATTATCCACAAAAGAAACTGCCTGCATTGAATCTGACATCAGTATAGTATTGTCAAAAATTGTTCTCAAATCAAAATCTTTCCCCCTTACTGATGCTTCATGGAAATTAAAATGAAGACCTACATCAAATAAATCTGTTGCATACTCCAGACTTTCCAGATACTCCTTCAATGTCCCAAGGTCATCCTTCCAGTATTCTCCAACAGAATAAAATTCTTCCCCATAGACACCTCTGACTTCATCAAGAAATTCCTTTATAAATCCTTCACTTATATGTTTTACTGCATCCATTCTGAATCCATCCAGCTTCAGTTCATTTACTACCCATTTTCCCCAGCTTATTACTTCCTTTTTAACTTCTGGATGGGCATAGTTCACGTCTGCATTCATGAGATAGTCATAGTTTCCCATTTCAGAATCCACTTCTTCAGACCAGTTTTTATTTTCTCCCACTATTTTGTAAATAGCAGTTTTCTTATTTTCATTATTAAAATCTACTCCCGTAAAAAGATTGTAGTTCCATTTAAAAGCTGAATATTTATCATTTCTTCCAGGGAATGTAAACTTTGTCCACCCTTCAATTTCATAAGGATCGCTAACTTCTTCATTTCTGTTTCCGGAAGATACTTCTATAGCCAGGAATCTCTCTGTTTCATCTGCACCTGCCTTGTGATTGAGCACCACATCAAGATAAACATCTATATCATATCTATGAAGTTCTTCAATTGCCTCCATCAATTCCTGTTTTGTCCCATATTTTGTCCTTACTGTACCCTTCTGGTCAAATTCCCCCAAATCCCATAAATCATAGGCACCATATCCAACATCCATTGAAGAAGTACCTTTATATGCAGGAGGAATCCACACTGCAGAAACACCTATTTCACTTAAATGTTTCGCATCATTTTTCAGTCTTTCCCAATGTTTACCGTCATCAGGAAGATTCCACTCAAAATATTGAATCATTACTCCATTTTCCATAATTTTCCCCTTTCATAACTTACATTTTTATAATGTTATTCCTTTTTCCTTAACATATTCTATAACTTCTGCCAAATCTTCTTCCGTATCTACTCCTATTACTTCAGAATCTGTTTCCAGCACTTTTATTTTATAGCCGTTTTCTATAAATCTAAGCTGTTCCAGCGATTCTATCTTTTCCAGTACCCCTTCTTTAAGATTTTTAAGCTCATTTAAGAAATTTGAAGTGTATCCATATATTCCAATATGTTTGTAATACTTATAATCTCCAATCGGATTTCTTTCATAAGGAATTACCGATCTGCTGAAATAGATGGCATTACAGTTGAAATCAGTTATTACTTTCACTGTATTAGGATTGCTCACATCTTCATCCTTCCTGAATGCCTTCTTCAAGGTTACAATTTCAGACTTTTCTTCCCTGTAGTTATTTGCCAGAAGATTAATAGACTTTATATCTATAAGAGGTTCATCCCCCTGTATGTTTATAACAAAATCAAAATCACTGTATTCCGGGTTATTTATTACTTCTATTATTCTTGAAGTTCCATTTTCATGTTCTTTAGATGTCATAACAATATTTCCACCAAAATTTTTCACAGCATCGTATATTCTCTGATCATCAGTTGCCACAACAAGTTTATCAACAGCCGCATTTTCAGCCCTTTTATATACCCATTCAATCATAGGATATCCATTTATATCTTTTAAAGGTTTTCCTTCAAACCTTGTTGATGCATATCTTGCAGGAATTACTCCAAGTATTTTCATAAACTCATCTCCTTAAAGGTAAATTTTATAGATAATTATATCATTTATCCGACTATATTGAAACAGATATTTTATCTGTAATTTAAATATCTATACCATATACATCTGCTATATATAATTTATATTTTTATTTTACCTGCAAATGATATATTATAGAACCATAACATTAAAAAAAGGATGTGGTAAATGTGGAACACAATTTATGGAAATTACTGGAAACTCTGAAAGAAAATAAATGGATTGATTTGACTCATGAACTTACAAATGACAGTCCTTACTGGGGTGGAATGCCTGACGGAGTTCTGGAACTTAATAAGACAATTATTGATTACCCTGAAATGAATCTTAACATACAGACACACAAATTCCCAGGGCAGTTTGGTACACATATAGATTATCCTGGACACTTTGTGCAAAATGCACGTCTGGCAGGAGGTTTCAAAGTTGAAGATACTGTTTTACCTTTAGTTGTCATTGATTTAAGTAAAAAAGTTCAGGAAAATAACGACTATGAAATAACTATAGATGATATTCTGGAGTTTGAAAAAGAGCATGGTACTATACCTGAAAATTCATTTGTTGTTTTCAGATCTGACTGGAGCAAAAGATGGCCTGATATGAAAGCACTTACAAATGCTGATAGTGAAGGAAATGCACATACACCAGGATGGCCAATTCCTACACTTGAATTTCTGTTTGATAAGAGAAATGCTGCAGGAGTGGGACATGAAACTCTTGATACGGATGCAGCTGTAACTTGTGCAAAAAATGGAGATCTTGTAGGGGAAAGATACATTCTTCAAAAAGATAAGTTTCAGGTGGAAGCAATGGCAAACCTTGACAAACTTCCTCCAGTAGGAGCTGTTATATTTGTCGCTGCCCCTAGAATTATTTCTGCAAATGGACTGCCTGTAAGGGCATGGGCTGTTATTCCTGAAAAGAAATAATAAATTTAGGATAAAATAAAATAGAGCTATAAAGTACAGTTTAAATACATGTTGCCTTTATAACTCTATTTTTTTATTTTATATTACTTTTTGTTATTTTTCCTTTTTCTTTCAATATTACTTTATTTTATCACCGATATATTTATTTCCAACTAAATAAGTTACAGTATTCTCATAATAATTAAAAATTGTTATTATATTTTTAAACAAGACCGAAGCTTATTAGTCTCAAAATTTTTCCAAACCATGAAAGAGGTTCAGTATCTTCTCCTGCGACTATCTCTATTTTCGAAACGACATTTCCATCATCAAGTACCTCAAGCATTGCTATTTTTTCTCCCTTTTCTATTCCTTTTTTCCCGGCATCTACATTCAGGTCGTTTATTCTGAAAGTATAGTTTGAATTATCTATCTGGTAGACATTATCTGAGATGACCCCCTTCAGTTCTTTCTTTTTACCATTTAATACTTTAAATTTCCCCATTTCCTTACCTACTGTATAAATAGCCTGAAGTCTGTCTTCTATTTTGGTAAATTCAACCTTCTGGTCGTCATTTCTTTCTACATCTGTTCTATTTCCCAGTGTAACTGATACAATTTCAAGATTTCCAAGTTTACTTGTCAATATCAGATTATATCCTGCATCTGCATGGAAACCTGTCTTCAATCCATATATTCCATATCTGTATAGTAAAGCATTTCTATTTTTATATATTACCTGATCTCCATTCGAGTTAGGTAATTCAAGCTGTAACTGACTGGACCACTCTTTTATCCTGTCGTCTTCAGAAGCTTTTCTTCCCATAAGATACAGATCATAAGCTGTGGAAATATCCATAGGCTTGCCTGTCATTGAAGTAGGCAATCCTGCCGGAGTATAAAACACAGTATCTGTCATTCCTAATTCCTGAGCCTTTTCATTCATAAGAGCTACAAATTTTTCTATATCCCCCTTACCTATATGTTTTGCCACAAGATAGGCTGCATTGTTTGCAGAGTATATTATTTCTGATTTCAGAAGAGTTTCCAATGTAAAACAGTCTCCATGTTTTACATTTAGCCAGCTTCCTTTAAGATAGGCAGTATCAGGCGTAAAGCATATTTCATCATCTAAACTTGCATTTCCTTTATCTATTTCGTCAAGTGCAACAATTATGTTCATTACCTTTGCCAGTGAAGCTGTAGGGTGTTTTTCTCTTTCCCCCTGTGCCTTCAGTACCTTTCCTTCCCTTGTTGCTATAAATTTATGTATTGGTCCACTGTATTTTGAAATTCCTTCAATTTCCTTGTCTTCAGCTTCTATCACTTTCTTTTCTTTTTCTTTATCTTTTTTATCCTTTTTCTTTTTTTTCTTATGATTTTTATTATCTAATTTTTCACTGGGATTTACTTCATTTTCCCCATTTTTTATATTATTTAAATTATTTACATCTCCATTTTGAGGATTTTCATTTCCATTATTGAGATTTGCAGCATCTGTTTCTGTTGACTGACCTTTATTATTTTTCAGTTCTTTTTCAATATTTTTTTTATTTTTTAAAGAATGTTTCTTCTTTTTATCACTATTTGCTTCATTATCTTCATGTTTTCCACCCTTATTTTTCGGCTTTATAATCCCCGGATTTTCAGGTGCTGTTTCATTTTGTGAATTTCTGCTTTTAACTCCTGTTCCAAAAGTCAGAACTGTTATAAAAATTATAAATACCATTATACTTTTTGTCCTGTTTATCATTTTCACCATTCCTCATTTTATTCTTGTTATCTTCATAAGCTTCTTCTTATACATTTATTTTTTGGCTTTTTTAGTTTTCTTAGCCTTTACTGTTTCTTTTTCCTTCTTTTTGGCTTCCTTTAATAAATTTTCATAATATTTGCAATATTCTTTTATTTCACACACTTCACATTGCGGTTTTCTTGCCTTGCATTTATCCCTTCCCTGTAAAATCAAATAATGTGAATATTCAAACCAGCTTTTTTTAGGAACAAATTTCATCAGTTCCCTTTCTATAATTTCAGGATTTTCACTTTTCACAAATCCAATATGGTTGGAAAGTCTCTTTACATGAGTATCCACTACAATTCCTTCCCTTATATCCCATATTTCTCCTAAAACTACATTTGCTGTTTTCCGTCCAACTCCTGCAAGCTCCACAAGTTCTTCCATTTTATCAGGAATAACATCATTATGTTTTTCCAGCATTGCTTCTGCATTTAATTTTATATTTTTAGCCTTATTTTTATAAAACCCTGTTGATTTTATATATTTTTCCAGCACTTTTATATCCATATTACGGATATCCTGTGGTTCCCTGACTACTTTAAACAGCTCCTTTGTTACAATGTTGACCCTTTCATCTGTACACTGTGCCGACAAAATAACTGCAACCATCAGTTGATAAGGTGTCTCGAAATCCAGGGCGCACTTTGGTTTACCAAATTTCTTTTCAAGTATTGGAAATATTTTATTAAATCTTTCCTTTTTCGTCATTTTCTCTCCTAAAATTTTTCTTTAAAAATTAATCCTGTTAAAACTTATCAATTATATATTTCATCCCTTCCAGAACTAAAAAGTGGACAGGATAAAAAACATAAAAAAAATACTTCATATTTTTCCCTTTTCTTCCATTATATGAAAATATAGGGATTAATGAGAACATAGAATATATCTGAACCTTTGCCAAGTCAAAAATACCGGGATACAATACAAGTAGCATATTCAATGCCAGAAATGCACAGAATATAAGAAATTTTTTTCTCCTTAAAATACCGAACAGGGCTATTGTCAATATCCCGTACACTCCATAATCAAAATCATACTTTTTTGCCACATAAACAAGTCCACCAATTAAAATAACCTTTATTAAAAAAGGAATCTTTCCTGAATAAAATATTTTCATTACTACAAGTCCCAGAAGTAATGTAAAAAATATATTCAGCGGATAGTTAAGTTTAAAAATATATGCAGGAATTTGGGAAATTACAGCAAAAAAAAATAATCTTCCAAAATATTTTTTAAAATTTCCCGTATGGAAATATCCTTCCCCAAGCGAAAAGGAAAATATTGGAAAAGCCATTCTTCCTATAATATTTAAAATTTCAGGTCCCCCTATTATATAATGATAGTGGTCAATAAACATTGACAGGATACCTATAATTTTTAAAACAAATAAACTCATAGTTATTCAGCCTTTATGAAGTCATATTTCTCATTTTCAAATTTTTTCACTATATAGCTGCATACAGGTACTATTTTATAGCCATTTTTTTCAGCATATTCCACACCTGCATCAAGAAGCTTTTCAGCAATTCCCTGACCTCTCATTAGCCGTGATACGTATGTATGGTCAAAATATAGCTTATTTCCTTCTTTTCTGTAAGTCAGCTCAGCAATTACTTCTTCCTTTTCATTACTAATGAAAAAGCCTTTATCCTCAATATGTTTTATCTCCATTAAATTAACCTCCGGATTTTATTTCAAATTCTATTGTCCTTCAACTTTTATTTATTTTTTAATTATATCATAAAAATCGTTTTTTTTTTAGAAAAAAATTATTTTCTCCTTTTTTTAACGTTTTATGCACTTAATTTCTCTTGAAAGCACTATAACTTCTCATAAAAAAAGACTACATAACTTTCGTCATCTAATCTTTTTTCAATTTAAAATATTCAAGCTTCTATTTTTTTACAAGAGTCACATTAACTTCCGAATCCTCAAGAGCAGTTCCTTTTATGAAATTCACTCCATCAAAATTCAGTATATCTCCTGGTACAAGAACATGTTTTTCAGTATCATTAAGATACATTTCCATTTTTCCCTTTAAAACTGAAAATATAATTTCTTCATTTTCATGATTATGTGAAGGAATAGCTTCACCTGATTTCAATACCTTTTTTACAACTTTAAAATTATTTCCGCTGAAAAGCATTCCACCTTCATTTTTTACTGTACCAAACATCTATATCATCTCCTGTTATTTATTATTTATATTTTAGTTTATTATACAGTATTTCAGGAAAAAAATTTGTAATCTATGTTACATATTTTCTATTTGCATATTTTCTTTTATACTATTTTATAAATCTTCTCACTTCTATAATCCACTACTCTTCATCAATTTCTATACCGTATACTTCCATAAGCTTTTTGGCTACACCGTTTCTCGAATTACTTGTTACAATTTCCAGATCAGGCAGAGCCTCCTTTAAAGTATAGTGGGCATTTTTCATAATACATCCTTTTTTAGCTTCCTTCAGCATTTCATAGTCATTAAATCCGTCTCCAAATGCAATGACATCATCTAAAGTAAATCCTTCCATATCGCAAAGTTTTTTTACGGCTATTGCTTTATTTACATTCATATCAAATATTTCAAGGCACTCAGGATGTGTAAATGCAACGTTTACCTTTCCTTCTGTTTTTTCAAGTATAATTTTTTCAAGCTTCAGAAGTTCTTTTCTTGGGCCTATATAGTAAATTTTTGTTATATTTTTTTTTCTCAGTTCCTCAATAGGTCTTATTTCAGAT
This sequence comes from Leptotrichia sp. oral taxon 215 str. W9775, assembly GCF_000469505.1. Classification (NCBI taxonomy): domain Bacteria; kingdom Fusobacteriati; phylum Fusobacteriota; class Fusobacteriia; order Fusobacteriales; family Leptotrichiaceae; genus Leptotrichia; species Leptotrichia sp. oral taxon 215. Next base: position 49,528 of record NZ_KI272836.1, read on the forward strand.
GTGAAATGTGGCTCTTCCTTAAACGGATTAACCTTTCTTTCCTCTGTTGTCAGAAACCATCTGTTGTCACTGTATACATTTATATGTATTAAATCTGATACTGCCATATAATCTATATCAAGAACTATATTTTTTGATTCTTCATCTAAATCATCCCTATATATTTCATTTCCGTCAACATCGTTTATAACTCCTCCATTTGCTGAAATGAGAGGTATTTTTATACCTATCGACTCCATAATTCTTTTTGCATCAGGATATGCCCTCCCTGTAGCAATATAAAATTTTATTCCTCTATTATGTAATTCCCTTATAACTTTTTTTGATAATTCAGACACTTCCTGATCTGAGTTAAGTAGAGTACCATCAAGATCACTTACTACAACTTTATACATTTCTTTATTATATGTGGCTCATCTCCTTTAAAACATTTTTCTTTTTTGAGATGTTCCCATACATCCTCCTTCCTATCTAATATTTACTACCTATTTTATGTATATTATCTTAAATATTTTCAACAAAGTCAATACTAAACTTTTTCTTATTTTTCTTAAGTTTAACAAAGTAAACGTAAACATAATTCCAAATGACTTATAAGTCATTTAGTGTAAAATCTAGTTATATTTGAAATAGAAGTTAATTTCATATTTCAAATAAATTTAAAAAAGGAAGTTACACTTAAAAGGATAGGTGAGTTATTATGAAAAAAACATTATTAGGATTATTTTTAGTATTAGGAGCGGCTTCATTCTCTAACAATAAAATAGAAGTAAAAGGAGCTTACGATTTAGGAGGAAAATATCATTTTGAAAAATCTTCTGCCAAAGGTAAGGCAAATGCGATGGAAGCTGGAGCTGAATACAGATATGAAGTTACTCCAGGATTGGAACTTGGTGGAGGAGTAGCGTATCAGGCACATAAAGATTTAAAAGAGTATAAAGCAGATATGTATGATTCTGTACCAGTTTATGCAACTGCAAAATATACTTTTGATACATCAGCTCCTGTAAAACCTTATGTAAAAGGAGATCTTGGATACTCAATCAATACTGATAAAGCAAAAGACGGAGTATACTATGGTGTAGGTGCAGGACTTAACATAAGCGACAACTTTAACGTTGATGTAATGTATAAAGAAAACAAAGGTAAATATGAAGTAGGAACAACAGATTATAAAGCAGACTACAGAAGAGTTGGTCTTGGTGTAGGTTATAATTTCAACTTAGGTAAATAATATAAGGAATATATTTTAAATTTTGATTTTGATTTTAGCGACCAACTAATTCTAATAGTTTATAATTTTTTTGAAGGAATGTCTTTATGGCATTCCTATTTTAAATATATACCACATTTATTCTAGTATTTATAATACATATTTTATTTTAATTTTTAAATGTGCTATAATTGGTATCACGATAATTCTTGTAAATGAAAATATATTCAATTTCTATCATTTTACTCAGAATTATAAAATCTCATTATAAAAATTTTTATTTAATAAAGGAAAGGATGAAAAGATGAAAAAAATTCTATTATGTGTCGCAATGCTGGCTATGTTTGTTGTCAGTTGTGGTGGCGGAAAAAGTGCTAAAGAAAAGGATGTTATAAAGGTTGGGGTTATTGGACCATTAACTGGAAACCTTGCTCAATACGGAACAAGTTCCATCAACGGATTCAAACTTAAAGTTAAGGAAATAAACGAAGCCGGAGGAATTAATGGTAAAAAGATTGAAGTTGTAGAAGCAGACAGTAAAGGGGATGTACAGGAAGCAATTAACGCTTTTAAAAAGATGGTATCTCAGGATAAAATTGATATTTTCGTAGGAGAAGTTACATCAGGACCATCTCTTGCAATTGCACCATTAGCTCAACAGGCTAAAATACCTATGATTACTTCAACTAGTACTGCATTTGATGTTACAAAGGATAAGGATTTCGTATTCAGAACAACATTTACAGATCCTTACCAAGGAGTAGTTGCCGCAAAATATGCAAAATCTAAAAACTTTAAAAACGTTACAATTTTAACTAATACAGGTAGTGATTATTCTGTTGGATTGGCAAATGCCTTCAAAGAACAGGCCGCTAAAGAAGGAATTCAAGTTAAGGAAGAACAGTATACTGCTGATGATAAAGACTTCAGAGCTCTTCTTACTAAAATAAAAGGTTCTAACCCTGAAGTAATTTTTGTACCTGATTATTACAACACTATCGGATTAATTTTAACACAAGCTAAAGAATTAGGAATAAATGCTCAATTCTTAGGTGGAGACGGATGGGACGGAATCCAGCAGGACTTTGGACAAGTTGCAAATGGTGCTCTTTTTGCCAGCCAGTTTGCTCCGGATGATCCTTCTGAAACTGTTCAGAAATTCATAGCCGCTTATAAAAAAGAATACAAAATAGATCCTATAATTTTTGCAGCTTTAGGATATGATACAGGAACTATTTTAGAAACAGCACTGAAAAGTGTTTCTGACTTATCTTCAAAAGAAGCTATAAGAGATGCTATTAAAAACTTCAGTGGTGAAAATCTTGTTACAGGTTCATTGAAATTTGACCAAAATAGAAACCCTGAAAAGAAAGTTACTTTCATTGAAGTAAAAGATGGAAAACTTACATTAAAAGAAAAATTCTAGAAAATAAATCATTTCAAATTACAGCTGTTAGGGGAAATATTCTTCTAGCAGCTTTTGAACTTTTTTATCTTTTTAAAAATAAATTAGAATTTAAACATATAAATATAAAGTGATATGAGGAGTTTTAAATATGTTAAAGAGTTTTATAGAACAGACGATTAACGGACTTCAGACTGGTAGTATATACGCCCTTATAGCATTGGGATATACAATGGTCTATGGTATCGTTAAACTTATAAATTTTGCCCACGGTGATATACTGATGGTTGGAGCTTATGCCACACTTATAGCTGTATCACATGGAATGCCTCTAATTGTTGCTATTGTTTTATCAATGATTTTATGTGCATTTTTGGGAGTAGTAATTGATTTTCTGGCTTACAGGCCTATTAGAAAAGCACCTAAGATTTCAGCATTGATAACTGCTATTGGGATGAGCTTCCTTCTGGAAAGTCTGGCACTTATAATATTCGGTGCAAACCCAAGAGTTATTGATCAGAAGTATATACCTGCTTTTCTGTCAAATAATAATAAAATCAGTATAGGATTTTTAAGTATAAGTATGCTTACAATATTTGTAATAGTTGTTACTTTAATATGCATGATAGCATTAAATCTGTTTATTAAAAATACAAAGCTTGGAAAAGCTACAAGGGCAGTATCTCAGGATACAGGTGCCGCTCAGCTTATGGGTATAAATGTAAATAAAACAATTGCCATCACTTTTGCAATAGGTTCAGGACTTGGAGCTTTAGGTGGAGCTTTATATGCCATCGTTTATCCTCAGATTGAACCTTACATGGGAATGCTTCCAGGACTTAAGGCATTTATAGCTGCAGTATTTGGAGGAATAGGAAGTATCCCTGGTGCAATGGTTGGTGGATACGTGTTAGGTCTGCTTGAAGCATATGTAAAAGGATCTTCCCTTACAACATGGGCAAACCCAATTGTTTTCGGTGTATTGATTTTAATATTAATTTTCAGACCAAATGGATTATTTGGAAAAAATGTTAAAGAAAAAGTGTAAGGAGGGAAAGGAGGAAATATGGAAAATAACGCTAATAGCAGTAATCAGACTGTAAAAACAGAAAATACTGAATATAAATGGCAGAAACTAAATTATTTTAATAAATTCAAAATTAAAAATTACATACTTACTTTTGTGTCAATAATTGCTCTATATATTGTATTAAGCCTGACATTTGATCCTACCGATCTTTTCAGCTACACAAGTGGAATTTATGTAAACATACTAATTTATATATTATTTGCAGTGAGTCTTAATATAACTGTTGGACTTATGGGACAGCTGAATCTGGGACAGGCTGGATTTATAGCAATTGGAGGATATTCAGCCGCATATATTTCAAAAATATTAGTAAACTATAATCTTCCGCCAGTAGTACAGTTAGTTCTTGTATCTTTATTTGGTGGAGTAGTTGCAGCTTTATTCGGATTCTTAGTTGGTGCAAGTACACTGAGATTAAGAGGGGACTATCTTGCAATTATAACTCTGGCATTTGGAGAAATTGTAAAATATATTGTACAAAACCTTGATTTCTTAGGTGGAGCTACTGGACTGAATAACATTCCTAGAATTATAGATTTCTCAAATTCTTATTTCATAGTAGTTATTTCAATTATTATAATTGCAATGGCAATGACTTCAAGAAAAGGAAAAGAAATACTCTCAATTAGGGAAAATGAAATTGCGGCTGAAAATATCGGAATGAGATTAAATAGAATAAAACTTTATGGATTTGCATTTTCAGCATTTTTTGCAGGAGTTGGAGGTTCGTTATTTGCACATAATGTTGGTATTTTAAAACCTGATAAATTTGGATTCCTGTTCTCAATAGAAATTTTAGTTATGGTGGTTCTTGGAGGACTTGGAAGTATTACAGGAGCAATACTTGCAGCTATACTTCTAACTTCATTAAATGAAGTTTTAAGAGATGTTTCACAGTTTAGATATTTAGTTTATGCAATTATTCTAATTGCCCTGATGATTTTCAGACCTACAGGAATTTTTGGTACAAAGGAATTTACTTTTGCAGGAACTAAACGTCGGCTGAACCGGATACGGAATTACAGAAACAACAAGACTGAAAGCAAAAAAAGCTAAAGTAAAATATAAATGAAGGAAAATAGGAGATTGATATGTCATTATTAAAAACGACAAATTTAGGAATATCTTTTGGCGGACTTCGAGCCGTTGATGATGTAAATATGGAAATTAAAGATGGCGAACTTATTGGTCTTATTGGACCAAACGGTGCCGGTAAAACAACAATCTTTAACTTATTGACAGGGGTTTATAAACCTACAGATGGAGATATTTCCCTAAACGGTATTAGTATAAATAAAAAAAATACTCCTCAAATAGTGGCTTTAGGAGTTGCCAGAACATTTCAGAATATAAGGCTGTTTAAAAATTTATCTGTACTTGATAATGTAAAAATGGCATTAAATAGCAGCATGAAGTACAATACTTTTGAAGCAATTTTCAGACTTCCAAGATTCTGGAAGGAAGAAAAGGAAATTACAGACAAAGCATTAGATTTACTGGATATTTTTGATATGGCTGAAATGGCTAATGTTATATCGGGAAATCTATCTTACGGACAGCAGAGAAAACTTGAAATAGCAAGAGCACTTGCTACAAATCCTAAACTGCTTCTACTTGATGAGCCTGCGGCCGGAATGAACCCAAATGAAACAAAGGAACTTATGAATACAATAAGTTTTATAAGAAATAAATTTAACATAGCAATTCTTTTAATCGAGCACGATATGGATCTGGTTATGGGAATATGCGAAAGATTGTATGTACTGAATTTTGGAAAGGTTATCGCTTCAGGACTTCCTGATGAAATTCAGAATAACAAGGAAGTTATAGCCGCTTACCTTGGAGAATAAAAAATTAAATAAAAAAGGAGAATTTTGTGGATATTTTAAATGTAAATGATTTAAATGTTTACTATGGTGGAATTCATGCCATAAAAAATATTTCATTTAATATAAAAAAAGGGGAAATAGTTTCCCTTATCGGTGCAAATGGTGCCGGAAAAACATCTACATTACATGCTATTTCCGGTCTTGTGCCTATAAAATCAGGAGAAATTTCTCTAAATGGAGAAAATGTAACCAATATTGAAGCACACAAACTTGTCAGCCTTGGAATGGCTCACGTTCCTGAAGGACGTAGAATTTTTACTGAACTGACTGTCCTTGAAAATCTGGAAATGGGTGCCTATACAAGAAACGATACTGAACAGATAAAGGAAGATATTAATCATATGTTTACACTGTTTCCTAGACTTGCTGAACGTAAAAAACAGCTTGCTGGAACAATGAGTGGAGGAGAACAGCAGATGCTTGCAATGGCGAGAGCTTTAATGTCAAGCCCTTCACTACTTCTGCTTGATGAACCTTCAATGGGACTTGCTCCATTGCTTGTTCAGGAAATTTTCAATATTATTGAAAGAATTAATAAGGAAGAAAATGTAACTGTTCTTCTTGTTGAACAGAATGCAAATATGGCTTTATCAATAGCAGATAGAGGATATGTCCTTGAAACAGGAAAAATAATTCTTGAAGGAACAGGAAAAGAACTTCTTTCCAACCCTGAAATTAAGAAAGCTTATTTAGGTGGATAATATTTTTTAAAAAAAGGTTATCTCAAAAAAATTGAAATGTAAAGTGAAAAACTATATTTTTGAATTATTTAAAATTTTACAATGTAAAACAGGAAATGAATTTAGGAAAAGTCATCTGTCCGAGCCTTTAGGCAAGTTTTTGACTTTTCCTTAATGAATGACTGTTTTATATAAGTATAATTTTAGTAAATGAAGAAATATAGTTTTTTCTATTATATTTACATTTTGAGACAGCCTTTTTTATTTTGATATTTTTTATTCTCTACTTAACTTCGCTTTCTTTTATTGATCTTACATTTAAAGTTCTTCCGTCTGAAGATATAGGTATTTTAATGCTTCCATCTTTCAGTTTTTCAGCAAGCTTTGATAATAAAGGATTTTTGAAGTTATATTTTATTACTTCCCAGTTATTATCAAGCTCAGGTGTTACTTTTCCACCTTTTTCTTCAGTAATATATTTTATAATCAGATCTCTCATTCTTCCGCCATCTTGTAATTCATCATAAGAATCATAATACTTATCAGCATCTGTTACCAGTTTCAAATTAGATAATGTACCAAATCTGTAGTTATTTACAGCTAATTTATATGTTGCCTTAGGATCAATAGGCTTTCCATTTATTGTAGGATTTATAATTCTTTGTCCTGCAGGTTTTGTAGGATCTACTTTATAGTTAACTCCGGCAAACATATCAAAGTTGTATCCTCTTATGTTTTCATTAAAGCTTATTGTTAAATCTCCTGGCTGTAACTGATTATAGAAGCTGTAAGACCATTCCATATATTTAAGAAGATTTTCTCCTGTAATATTTACACCTATTAAAGTATTTGTAAATTTATAGATAAATGCCACATCTTTTCTTTTAAAAGGACCTTTTACAAGGTTTGAATTAAAGTTAAACAATGCCGCTGCTGAGACATCTGCTTTTGCATAATGTTTCTGTACTGCATTTATAAGCTGTATTACTGGTGTTTCTTTTAATGTAGCTGTAGGCATTGAAGTTATTTTTGAATCTCCTGTCACAAAATCAGGTCTTTCAATAAATGTTTCTGTAACTTCTCCAACAACTTCATTTGCATATTCTTTTGATTTTTTATCTACATAAGCATATTTTTCAGCTATTTCCTTATCTTCAGGAACATCTTTAGTAGAAATATTTTCAGTTGTTACAGTTTTTTTCTTTGTTTCTGTATTATAAGTTACAACTCCTTTTGCCACATAAACTCCGTAAGCTCCAGGTTCTATTGTTTTTACTCCGTTTACATCTGTATTATAGACAGCATGTTCATGACCAGCAAAAATTATATCAAACTGAGGGAATTTTTTTGCTGCTTCCATTATTCCAACTCCACCTTTTTCATCTTCTCTTCCTAAGTGGAAAGACCCTATAAGAACATCATATTTCCCTTCAAGTTCTTTCAAAGTAGCTGACAATGCTTCTTCAGGACCTAAAAACTTAAGATCTTCAAAATGATCAGGAGTTGAAGCTTCCCATATAGGTATATGAGGTACAAGATATCCAACAATGGCAACTCTTACACCATCTATTTTTTTAATTACATATGGCTTTACAAAAGGTTTATTATTACTTTTCCTGATTACGTTTGATGCAAGGACAGTTCCTTTAAATCCTTTTATATTTCTTTCAAGGAAAGATTTTTCAAAATTAAATTCATGATTTCCCAATACAAAGACATCGTATTTCAAATCATTCAATGTTCTTATTAAAGGATGAACAGCTTCATCATTAAATAATTCAGCACTGTTATCCTGCAATAAATCTCCATTGTCTATTACAATTACATTTTTATTTTCTTTTCTCTGCTGCTTAAGAATAGTGGCAACCCTTGTTAGCCCATTATTATCCTTTTGTTCACCTATTGCATAATCATAGGAAAAAAGCCTTCCATGTATATCCGATGTTTCTAAAAATACTATTTTTACTTCCTTTCCAAATATTGCAAAAGCTAAAAGTAAAAATATACCCCATAACCATTTTTTCATCTCTAATCACTTCCTTCTCTATATTAAATTTTATTGTTACTAAATATTTTTTAGTTCACTGGATAAACAAATTAATCCTAATATATTATATCATTTGTAGGATATGTTTCATTTTCTTCAAAAATTTTTCTTATTTCATTTTCATGACTGTCTTCTTTTAAAAAGAATTCTTCACTATAAAAAGAATAGAATTCCAGTTCACGTAAATCAACTACTTTCTTCATGACCATATATGTATCTTTTGAATCAGGAAAATATATATACATTCTATAATTATAATTTCTAGGAGCAAAATCATAATCCCTGTCATTTAAGTTAAGTGGTAAAAGTTTTTTCACATCCCTTTCAAATTTATCAATATAGTCAAACAGCAGTTCATATGTCATTGTTTTCTTTTCTTTTTCATTATAAACCAATCCGATTTCAATATTTTCAGAATGGCCATCCTTATTTAACATTTGATAGACCATCTTATCGTTTTCTGAATCACAGTAAATCCTATTTCCTAATTTTTTACTTTCTATCAGTTCTATCATTTTCTTTTCATAATAGGTAGGCTTGTTAGAAATCCATTTACATGCTGCTGAAAAATTAATTCCACATATTACCATGCTTAATAAAAATATTATTTTTTTCATAACTTGTCTCCTTTGCACTTTTTAATTTAAAAATCATCAAAACTGATCATAGCTGTTGCCCTTCCTGATTTTTTTCCTTCCCTTCTATGTGAATAAAACTTTTCATTCCACGTATTTTCCTGTGAAACTACCAAATTTTCTTCCTTTATTCCTAATTTTAATGCCATTATTCTGTTAAAAAGTGTATTATCAAAATGGTATTTTCCTGTTTTTTCATTGATTTTAAAAGATTGTTTTACCAGTTCACTTTCTTTTCCAAATTTTTCAGCAAAATTTTCATAAAAATCATTTCCTACTTCATAATTTTCCTGCTGTATTCCTATTCCCAAGCCCATCAGAACATTTTCAGGTTCTGTTCCAAATGCTTCCTTCATTACTTCAAGACCATTTTTCATTATTTCCTTAAAACTTCCCGGCCATCCGGAATGCCACACACCGATTGCCTTATTTTCCTTATCATACACAAATATAGGCAGACAGTCTGCATAAAAGGTAAATAGCGCTACATCCTTCCTGTCTGTTACAAAACCGTCTATTTCCCTGTATACATACTCTTCCGTATTTTTAGATATAACTTTAACATTATTTGTATGTGTCTGAAACGACATTACAGGAATTTTTCTATTAAGATTCAAATTTTCCAGAAGTCTATTTCTATTCTTTTCCTGTGCCCCTTCCTTCTGTCCTTCCATTCCACAGTAGTCTGACATATTTCCGGCATTTTTTTTACTGTAAATAGCTTTTATTCCGTAATTTTCAAATTCTTCGATATAAAAATAATTCTCTTTTTCTTTAAACATTCAGCCACCCCGCTTTCCAAAATAATCTGTTAAATCCATCAATATTCTGTTACTGTCAAAATTTTCAATTATTATTTCTTTTGCCTGAGTAATATAATCCTCTAATATTTCCTTTGATTTTTCCAGTCCAAACAGACTGGGATAAGTTGTTTTTTCATTTTTTTCATCATTTGATTCTTTTCCTGTTTCAGAAAAGTCTCCTTCGATATCTAAAATATCATCCTTTATTTGATATGCAATTCCTATAAGTTTTGAATACTGTACTAATTTTTCCCTTTTATCCTCTTCAATATCAAGTGCTATAAGCGGAAGTTCAATAGCAGCTGTTAACAGCTTCCCTGTCTTATGTGCATGAATATATTTCAATGTTTCAAATGAAACCTTCACATGCTCAGATTTCATATCTACAAACTGGCCACCTGCCATACCATAAAAACCTGAATATTCTGACAACTTTGCTATAATCTTCACTTTATTTGAATCAGACACAGCCGAAGAATTGGCAACTATATTAAATGCCTCTGTGAGAAGTACATCTCCCACCAGAATTCCTTCAGCTTCTCCATATTTTACATGAGTTGTAAGTTTTCCCCTTCTATACATGTCATTATCCATGGCAGGAAGGTCATCATGTACAAGGGAATAACAATGAATAAATTCCAGTGCGCAGGCAATATCTTCTATGGCTTCATATTTTTTCCCAAACAAATCACACATCATATACATCAGTATAGGACGTAATCTCTTCCCACCATTCATGACTGCATATTTCATTGCTTCTGAATACAGTTCAGGCTTTTCATACCTTTCCAGTATTTTCTGAAGATTCCTTTCAACAAGTTCTTTTTTCTCAGCTAAATATGCTTTTAACATTATTCTACCTCTTCAGTTTCAAGTTTTCCATTTTTTTCAAGAACTTTTAATACTTTTCCTTCCCCTACTTCCAACAATTTTTCTGAATCCTTTATAAGCTTTATTGCTTTTTCATATTCAGCAATAGAATCATCAAGGGATAATTCTTCATTTTCAAATTTTTCTAAAATTTTATCAATTTCAGAAATGTTTTCCTCATAAGTCTGTTTTTTTACAGCCATTTTTAACCTCCATTTTTCCTTTATTGTTTATATTTTCCAATTTAAAATCATATTGATAGCTACACTACTGTTTCTATAATGATGACTTATAAAAAGTCACTATTTTCTTATTGTAGTCCCTCTCATCATATTTTACAAGATTTCCAACTGTATCTTTTGATTTTTCATATACACTGTGTTCAGAAATTATAATTCCGTCCTCAGCCAGAATCTCACTTTCTGATATTTTTTCAAGCGTTTTTTCAGTAATATTTTCCTTATATGGAGGATCTAGAAATATAACATCAAACTTTTCATTTTTTCTTCCTAATATTTCAACGGCACGAAACACATCATTTTTATATGCTCTGCATTTCCCGTCTAATTTTAGATCATTTACATTTTCGATGATAATTCTCAATGCCTCCTTATCCTGCTCTATCATGACAGCTCTTCCAGCTCCCCTGCTTAAGGCTTCGATAGCCATATTTCCAGTTCCTGAATATAAATCAAGAAATCTTGCATCTGTTATTTTATCTCCAATTATACTGAAGATTGCTTCTTTTATACGTTCAAGTGTAGGACGTGTTTCCTTCCCTTCCCTTGATTTTATTTTTCTATTTTTTAATGTTCCTGAAGTTATTCTCATTTCAATCCTTTTATTTTCTAGTTTTTATATAATTAATTCTATAAATTATTTTCCAGCTATTTAAAATTTATTACAAGTTTTTCATCTAAATTTACATCTGCAACCAGTAATTCATAATGTTCCTTTTCTGATTTCTTTCCTGTTAAATTTTTAAACTCATAATCCTTATAAACTATACTGTCTATTTTTCTGCCAGATTTGTTATACACATTTATATAAAGTATTTCTGCCTTATTCTTTTCTGAAAAATTACTTACAAGGTCAAAACTGTACACAAACTTCTTTGTTTTATTAAATCCTGTATTCTGTAAGTCATAATATACTCCCAGTCTTCCTTCTTCCTTAGATGGTATAACTTTGGAAATTGCAAACCATTCCCTCTGGATATTTCCTACAGACTGGTTTTCATATATATTTTCATCAAATTTTATTACAGCTCTCAAATTTTGAGATTTTTTATAATCTGAATAAAATTTTATATTTTTTATATATTTCCCCTTGTTATTTTTATTACTGTTATTAGGATTATTGTTGTCATTTTCCCTAGTCTGATCAAGCCAGAACATAAATGTTGACTTTATATTATATTCTCCAAGATTTGAAAAAGTATACATACTTTCAACCTTTATAGTGCTATCTTTTTCTATAGTAATATTTAAATCCTCCCTTTTTATTAAAAGAGGTTCCGGTCTTACTATTTTTATATTCCCAACTGCCATAAAATTATCTTCTGCAGTAAGAACAACACTGAATATTAAAAAAATCATTATAAAAATCTGTTTAAAATATTTTTTCAGCATAAATATCCTTTACTTAAAAATTTAATATATAAACATTGAATCTCCAAAGCTGTAAAATCTATATTTTTCCCTTATTGCTTCATGATAAGCGTTAAATACTGTTTCCTTTCCTCCAAATGCTGATATAAGCATTATTAAAGTAGATTTTGGTAAATGGAAGTTGGTAATTATCGCATCTACTACTTTAAACTTATAATCACCGTAAATAAATATACTAGTTTCACTTTCTCCTGAAATAAGCTTTCCATCTTCATCAACAGAAGATTCAAGAGTTCTTACAGAAGTAGTTCCCACTGCTATGACTCTGTTTCCTTTTTTCTTCGCATCATTTACAATCTTAACTGTTTCTTCCGGCACTTTATATTTTTCACTGTGCATTTTATGTTCCAGTATATTTTCAGTCTGAACCGGTCTGAAGGTTCCAAGTCCCACATCCAGAAATACTTCAGCTATAATTACACCTTTTTCCTTTATTTTTTCAAGCAGTTCTTCTGTAAAATGAAGGCCTGCTGTAGGTGCGGCCACTGATTCCCCTTCTTTTGCATAAACTGTCTGATATCTGCTTTTGTCCTCCAGTTTTTCTGATATATATGGTGGAACCGGCATTTCTCCCAGTTTATCAAGTATTTCCTCAAAATTTCCCTGAAAACTGAATTTTAAAACTCTATTTCCATCTTCTTTTATTTCAACTAGCTCAGCTTCCAGCAATCCTTCAGAAAATATTATTTTCTGACCCATTTTTAATCTTTTGGCCGGTTTTAATAAAACCTCCCATGTATATAAATCATATCTTTTTAACAGGAAACATTCCAATACTGTTCCGTTTTCCTTATGACCATATAGTCTGGCAGGTATTACTTTCGTCCTGTTTAATACGAGGACATCATCTTTTTTCAAATAATCTATTATATTATAAAATCTTTTATGTTCGATTTCTTTTTTCTCTTTATTTAAAACTAATAATTTTGAATGATCCCGAGGATTCACAGCATGTTGTGCTATTAGCTCCTCGGGTAATTCAAAATCAAATTCCTGAATATTCATCTTACCTCTTTTTCAATTTTTTTATTTTCCGCTTATATCTGCTGTAACAGTTCCACCATTTGCAATTTCAAATGTTTTATAGGTATCAACCCTGTTGTACCATCCCTTCAGCCACTGGCTCTCATCTCTAGGAGCATTCTGCACTCTTCTTGTCAGTACATATTTAGCTGAATTACTAAATTCAACTAAGGCATCATGGCCTATAGATGTTCCCTTCATATTTTCAAGAACCTGCTTCAATCCCCATGCCTGATTATTGTATGAGGCTACTCCTTTAAGCCCTTCACCTTTAAAGTTTACATAATCTATTAGGGCATAAAGTCCATTTGGTGATTTTACCATTCTATAAAACTGATTTCTCAGGTTTTCCTTGTCACTTGCCACTTCCAACATTTTATCCAGTGACTTCTGCAATCTTTCATAAATGAACATTACCTGAAGATCCCTTGTACTGTCAAAGAAATTAATCAGTTCGTTAATATCCTTATCTCCTCTTTCTTTCTTTGCAATCAGTTCTGCTCTGCTGCTCCATGGTGAATGTATATTTTCTTCAAGTATTTTAGGTAATTTAACACCTTTTGACCTATAGAAGGAAACCATATCTGGAAAACTTTCTCCAAATACTCCACCACCACTTGCTTTAAACCAGATGAAATGCCCTATTCCTAAAGAAGGAAAACTTTCTCCCGCATTCCAGTGAACAAGTTTATCCCTTGATCCACCTGTTTCATTTTGGAATATTCTGTCAGCAATTGACATTAGCTGTTCCCTGCTCATATTCAATGCTAAAGTATCTTTACCCATATTTTTTTCATTTTTATCCATTTCAAATGACATTTTCTGAGTTTTTCTATTTGCACTGAATTCCTTTTCTGAAGGTCTTGATACAACTCCTTTATTACTGTCCTTCATACTCATCAGATCATAATTCTGATTGTTATACTGCTGTTTTATCAGCTTTTCTATTTCACTGTTTTTATTTCCCGCGGTACTGCTTGCATATCCTGCATATGACAGTACTAAAGCGGAAGCCATCAACACTCCTATTTTTTTCGCTTCTTTTATTATACTCATATTTTTTCTCCTGCTATCTCCTTAAATTTCAAAATAAAGCTTACACTTCATTTTTTACTATTTGTTTTTGTCCTACTATTACTCTATCATTGTTTTGCATATCTTTTATAATATTTACATTTTTAAATCCGGCTTTTTTTACTATTTCTTTTACTGTTTCACCTTGTCTGTAGCCTATTTCAAATAGTAAATATCCGTTATCCTGTAAATAATCCATTCCATTTCTACAAATTTCACAGTAGAAAAACAGTCCGTTATTTTCTGCAAATAATGCCTCATCAGGCTCATGCAATAAAGTATCCTCTGACATAACTCCTATCTCATTATCGGATATATACGGCGGATTAGATATTATCATATCAAATTTTCTGTATTCTATATTTTCAAATAAATCAGATTTGAAAAACTTAACATTCCCTACATTCAATAACTCCTTATTTTTTTCAGATATCTCAAGTGCTTTCTCAGAAATATCTGTTCCCATAACTTTTGATTCCGGGATTTCCAGAGCCATTGTCAAACCTATGACTCCACTTCCTGTCCCAATGTCAAGGATTTTAGGATTTTGAATTTTATCTTTTTTCAGTATTCTTATTGCCTCCTCAACAAGTACTTCCGTATCCTGTCTTGGAATCAGAACACCTTTATTCACATAAAACTTTCTTCCGTAAAATTCCTGTTCATTTAACAGATACTGGAGGGGAAACTTTTCTTTCCCGATTTTCTGGATATAGTTACGTATCTTATCCAATTTATCTTTTTCCACTTCAGTTTTATACAAGGTAAAAAGGAGCATCCTGTCAACATTCAGTACATGGGAAAAAATAATTTCCGTTATTAACTTTGCTTCACTTATATTATTCTTTTCCAGATAAACAATACTTTTGTCTATTAGCGATTTCAAATTGTCATTTCCATTTTCCTTTTCAGAAACATTGAAATCTGTATTCTCGCTATCTCCCTGTATAATACCATTTAGTTTTTTCCTTATTTTCTGCATTTCTTCCTCAGAAAGAATTCTCTCAAAGTTTGCATAGAGCATTATCCTCTGCATATTCAATACTTCTGAAAAAACTTTTTCCGCTGTTATTCTTGCATTTTCTATTTTTTTCTTTTCCAAATAATTAACCGATTTATTCAATATATCGAGCAAATTATTCATTATCACCAACAGCTTTCAGCAATTCAGCCTGATCATAAGCAATCAGCGCATCTATCATTTCATCAAGATCTCCATCAAGGACTGCATCAAGTCTGTGTAATGTCAGCTTGATTCTGTGGTCTGTGACTCTTCCCTGAGGGAAGTTGTATGTTCTTATTTTTTCAGATCTGTCACCGCTTCCAACCTGTGATCTTCTTTCATTTTCAACTTCTTTTCTCTGTTTTTCATATTCCATCTCATATAACTTGGAAGCAAGGACTTTCATAGCCGCTTCCCTGTTTTTTATCTGTGATCTTCCATCCTGTGAAGTAACTACAATCCCAGTAGGCAAGTGTGTTATTCTGACTGCAGAATCTGTAGTATTTACGTGCTGTCCACCTGCACCACTTGATCTGTATGTGTCAATTTTCAAGTCACTTTGATTTATTTCTACTTCACTTACATCTTCTATTTCCGGTAAAACTGCAACAGTTATTGTAGAGGTATGAATTCTTCCTGACGCTTCTGTCGCCGGAACTCTCTGTACTCTATGCACACCACTTTCAAACTTCAGTCTGGAATAAGCTCCATGTCCTTTTATAAGGAAAGTAACTTCTTTAAGTCCACCGACTCCTATTTCGTTTTTGTCTATTATTTCAGTCTTCCATCTGTTTCTTTCAGCGTATCTTGTGAACATTCTGAATACATCTGCAGCAAATAACGCGGCTTCATCTCCACCTGCTCCTGCTCTTATTTCCATAATAACGTTTTTATCGTCGTTAGGATCTTTTGGTAAAAGCAGAATCTTCAGTTCTTCTTCAAGTACCGGAATTTCTTCATCAATAGTGTGAATTTCCTCCAGCATCATCTCCTTCATTTCAGAGTCTTTTTCTGTCTTCAGATCCTCCTTTAAAGTCTCAACTTCTTCTTTTTTTGCTTTATAGTATGTATACTTCTTAACAACTTCATCAATGCTGTTTAAGGCCTTATTATACTCCATTATTTTCTTAGGGTCTGAGATTATCTCCGGATCCATAAGTAATTTTGTAAGTTCTTCATGCTTTAAAACAACATCATCTAATTTCTGAAACATTTATTATTTACACTCCTATTTCTTTAGTTTTCTATACTTTTTTCGTTAATTATTATATCATATTTTTCTTTGTTTTTCAAATTTTTAAGCAAATTAAAAAAGGGTTTTCCAAAAAAAGAAAAGAATCTATCCTAACCATTATTTTTATTGGGTTTAAGACATATATCCATTTCTTTTTTCCAGTATACCCTTTTTCTATTGTAAATTTACAGTAAAATTAAGCTTTACAGTTTTAATATCCTAAAACTTTATTCCATTCAGCTACTCTATCTTTATAAGTGTCCAAAATTTCATTTACATTTCCTTCAATTTCAACTTTTTCCATAATATCATTATTTGACAGTAATTTTACAACTTCAATATCAGCATCAGAAACAGCTTCACCAAAAATTGTATGATTACCGTTCAGCCATTCTGTAGGAACAGTAGTTATAAAAAACTGGCTTCCATTTGTTCCAGGCCCTGCATTTGCCATTGCAAGCTTTCCAGGAACAGAAAAATTAAGCCCATTATTAACTTCATCTTCAAATCTGTATCCAGGTCCTCCCATTCCTGTACCTGTAGGATCTCCTCCCTGAGCCATGAAGTCTTCAATTACCCTATGAAACTTCAATCCATCATAGTATCCGTGCTTTACAAGGTTTACAAAACTTGCTACTGTTACCGGTGATTTTTTCGGCAACAGGTTTATATTGATTACTCCTTTATTTGTAGTAAATTTTACTTTCATTTTTCTCCCTTCCTAAAGAAAAACTGTTTTTTCAAAACATTATCCTCAAAAAAACAGTTTCCTATAATTATTTTATTATTATTTAACTATTAATGTTGTTCCATCCATTTCAGCAGGTTTTTCCAATCCTAATAAATCCAACATTGTAGGTGTTATATCTGCTAATTTTCCATCTGTTCTTAATTTTGCATCCTTCATGTCGTTACTTATAAATATAAATGGTACAGGGTTTACAGTGTGGGCAGTGTAAGGTGCTCCTGTTTCAGGATCTATAAGCAGGTCAGCATTTCCGTGGTCAGCTGTTATTAATACTGCTCCGTCCATTTCCAATACTTTGTTTACAATCTGTCCTGTACAGTTGTCAACAGCTTGACATGCAGCTATTACCGCATCTACAACTCCAGTATGTCCAACCATGTCAGGGTTTGCAAAGTTCAATATTACAGTGTCAACTCCACCTTTATCCAATTCTTCAAGTAATCTGTCTTTTACTTTATAAGCACTCATTTCAGGCTGTAAATCATATGTTGCCACTTTAGGAGAGTCTGAAAGCAGTCTTATTTCACCTTCATAAGGCTGTTCAACTCCTCCATTAAAGAAGAATGTAACGTGTGCATATTTTTCTGTTTCTGCAGTTCTTACCTGTTTCAATCCAGCCTTTGATACAACTTCTCCAAATCCGTTTACTATTTTTTGTGGCGGATAAGCTACCGGTACATCAAATGTTGCATCATACTGTGCCATACATACAAAGTTTACTTTTGGATGTACTTTTCTGCTAAATCCTTTGAAATCTTCTTCAATTATTGCTCTTGTAAGCTGTCTTGCCCTGTCAGGTCTGAAGTTTGCAAATATTACTCCATCTCCGTCCTTGATTAATCCAATTGGGTTTCCACCTTCAGTTACTTTTGTAGGTTTTACAAATTCATCAGTTACTCCTGCCGCATAAGATGCTTTTATTGCTTCATCTGATGAAGCTGCAGTTTCTCCTGCTCCTGAAAATAATGCATCATAAGCAAGTTCTATTCTGTCCCAGTTATTGTCCCTATCCATTCCATAATATCTTCCTATAACTGAAGCCAATTTCCCTACACCTGTATCAGCTAAAGCTTTTTCCATTTCAGCAAGATAGTTTACTCCGCTTTCAGGTGGAGTATCTCTTCCGTCCATTAATGCATGAACGTAAACTTCTGTCAATCCTTTTTTCTTTGCCATGTCAACAAGACCAATAATGTGATTTATATGTGAGTGCACTCCTCCATCAGACATTAATCCCATTATATGAAGTGCTTTACCATTATCTTTTGTTTTGTTCATTACATCAGAAAGTGGTCCATTTTCAAGTATAAGTCCTTCCCTTATTTCCTTTGTTATTTTTGGTAACAGCTGATACACTACTCTTCCAGCCCCAATATTTAAGTGTCCTACTTCAGAGTTACCAAACTGTCCTTCAGGCAGTCCTACAAATTCTCCATCTGCTCTTAATTCTGTAAATGGATACTCTTTTCTATATCTTTCGAAATTTACCGGATGTGCCATTCTAACTGCATCCACTTGTTCTGGGTGATGATTCATTCCCCAACCATCTAAAATGATTAAAACTACAGGTCTTTTTTTCATCTTTTTCATCCTTCCATTATTAAATATTATTTCCAAATATATTATACTCATTTTCGCTTAATTTAGCAAGAATTTTAATAAGTTTTGTTTTAGTTTGCCTTCTAACTCAAAATTTTCTTTTTTCATATTTCATTTTTAGTTCTTTTCTGTGAAAAGCCAGACCAACATATATAATTTCATTTATTCCCCTATTTTTTAACTCTACATCATACTGTTTTTCCTTTATCTGATAAAAACCTTCAACAGCATAATTTTCAAGTTCCTTTTCATCCTCAGCAACTTTAAATTCAAATATGTATGCTGGATTTTCTTTATTTTTAGGTTCCAAAATAAGGTCTGCCCTTCCGGTACCTGTTTCTCTTTCTGAAAGTCTGATGTAATCATTTGAAAGTGTTATAAATATTCCAATTAGAAAAATTTTATAATATTTTTCATCCCTGCCTGTATCAAAATAACTTAATGAGGAAAGTATTTCTTCCTCCAGTCCTTCTGCAAATTCTTCTATTTTCCCATCTTTAAGATTTCTAATAATATGTAAAAATTTATCATAATTACCTATAAATTTTTCTATAAATATTTTTCTGAAAAAACTTTGTATTTCTTTGTTTGGCAACCTCAACGGATATTCTTCACCCTGTTTTTCTCCAGCTATTGTAAGATATCCGCTATACAAAAACAGTTCCCATATATCACTTGAGTCAAATTTATATTCCGTATAATCTCTTACTGCCTTATAAATAATCTCTTCATTAAAAAGTTTTTCCAGATTTTCAACAATATGTCTATCACCTTTAGAAAGCAAATCATTTATCATACTGTTTCCTGAAACTCCGATCCAGTACGCTTTCAGTTCTCTTTCATTTAGAAAATTTATAATTGACCATGGGTTGTATACTTCACTTTTTCCAAACTGATATCCGTCATACCATTTTCTTATATCTTGCATTTCATATTCCATATCATAATATTTTACTGCTTCCAGTACTTCCTCTTCAGTAAGTCCATAATATTCTGAATATTTTTCACTGAATATTGTATTTACTTTAAGATTATTCAATCCTGAAAATATTCCTTCCTTTGCAATTCTTAATATTCCTGTCATAATTCCAAATTGAAGATATTCGTTATCCTTCATAACATCTCCATAAAATCTTTTGAAGAAAGAAATCAACTTTTTATAATATTTTTCCTGATATGACTGTATTATTGGAGTATCATATTCATCTATCAGTACCACGACTTTTTTTCTGTCATAATATTTGTAAAGATATCTTGTTAAATTTTTAAGTGAGCTCTTCCAGTCTGCTTTTTCCTTTTTCAACCATATGCTGTCAAATTCTGCCAATTCACTTTGATTTAAAGTTTCCCTCAAAAATTCAAATTCATTATATGTCCTGCTTATAATATTTTTTATTTCAAAATAGCAGTCTTCCCAGTTCTCTTCCTCTATATTCCTGAAACTTATAAATATTACAGGATACTGCCCCTGCTCCTTCATATATTCTTTATTTGAAATAGCTAATCCATCAAATAATTTTTTATTTTCTTCTGTATTTTCTATCCCAAAAAAATACTTCATCATTGACATATTAAGAGTTTTTCCGAATCTTCGTGGCCTTGTAAATAATGTTACCATAGCTCTGTCATCTAAAATATCACCTATCATATCTGTCTTATCAGCATAATAATAATTTTCTTCTATAACTGTCTTAAAATCTGATATACCTATAGGTAGAGGCCTTTTATCTCTCAAATCCATCACCTCTTTTTCTTTCTCAATTTTCATTTCTTTTTTCACTGTTATTTTCATATTTTTTAACATAATCCCACCCCTTATCTGTATTATAAACTAAAACAGACTATTTTACAATTGACTTTAAATACACCAGAAGCCAACATCCCTACCAGCTTCCTCCGCCTCCTCCGCCGGAACCGCCACCGGAACGGCTTCTTCCTCCTGAGAATCCACCGCCACTATGACTTCTTGAAGCCTTGAAATTTTCCTCTGATATTTTTTCATATGCTTTATTGTATTCCCTTGACAATGACCTTGTTAAATCAGAATAATAATACGAAGGCATATGCACTCTGCTGCTTACATAATTACCTGATTCTTCAAAATTATTCAATCTTATTGATTTTTCCATTAATTTTATTGCTTCATTTTTAACTCCAAGTGCTACCGCATATGGCAATATTCCTTTAAAATATTCCACTAATTCATCAACATCATTAAACTTCTGTATTTTATTTTCTTCAGCGGTTTTAATATACATTTTCATACCTTTTAAATATTCCTTTTCCCTAAGCCCTTTATCCGTATATTTTCCAATCACCATAAAATACACTATAAATAAAATCATATAACATAGTGCAAGTATAAACATCTCTACTCCTAATTTTATTGAAAGCATCAATGTTATTATGATTGCTATGGAACACAATATTTTTTTATTCAAAATAATTATAAGATTTGCCAATGAAAAAAATACTGGAAGAAAAAATAATATTATTCTATAACCAAAAAATTGAAAAAAATATTTATTCGTAGGTGCGAAGGTTACAAACAGCAAAATTGGTACTGCCAGAAAAAAAGGTGTTAGAAATATATAGTTCTTTTTGTATGTAACTTTACTATATCTGTCACTTAACAGATTAAGTACCTTGCTTCCTGATTTATATAGACTCCTGTTGTCGCTAAAAATACCATCCTGTCCGGAACTTAATGCCTCCAGCACTATTTTTTCCTCTTCATCCAGTTTTTCCTTTAATGTACCATTTTCATTTTCTACTTTAGTATATTTAACATTTTTTCCGTCTCCTTCTTCATCTTCAGCTTTTATATGGCCTTTTGAAAGGAGGGACATTACTCCGACTGAAAGTATTTCCCTAGGTTCCCTTGTTCCATTTACATATGCCGCATACATGGCAGATATCCCCTTTGGAGTGTTAAATTCCGGAATAATTGCCTTTTTAACAGGATCTTTTCCATAAAATAGCCATGTTACAAAAGAATATATTATTAAAAATAGTAAAACTAGAGGCCCTGTTATAAAAAAGGGATTTATTGTAAACAATATTTTTATTTTATCTAAAATAGATGGCTTTATCTTATCTGTTTTTAAATTTAGAAGAAAAGTCAAGCCTGTATCCGGAGAAAACTCCTCCGTTGATTTAATAATTATTTTTCCATTGTCATCATGCATTTCATAATTATTTTCGCTTTCTCCATAACTTCCTGTGCTTACCTCTATTTTTTCAATCTCATTTTTTTCAATTTTCTGATTATTTTCAAAAGAAATTATTACATCTGCATTTTCAATCGGCACAGTCCAGAACTGACCTATTGCATTATAATAAATCTGATGTATACCTTTATTTTTAGAGATAGCATTATAAACAGTATAGTTAAATTCATATCTGCTGTTTTTTTCTACAGAATTGACATAAGTACTTTCAGAACCTACCCTATATCTTATTCCTTCAAAAAATTTCTTTTTTGTATATTCCTCAGGCTGCCCATTTCTTTTTATAGAATTCATTTTTATAAAGGTTTTATTCATCTCAAAACCTAATTTTTTATAATTTAAAGGTATATCCCTGTAAATTCCATGTTTAAGTTTTTCATCAAATTCATAATCAATTACTTCATTTACTGTCAATGTTCCATTTTTATTAATCTGTATTGAAACTTCATAATTTTTTATCTTTTCAGCATATGCTGATATAAAATTAAATTGAAACATCAAAAAAAGTATGAAGAATATTTTTAAATGATTTATAGTTCTGTTAGCTTTCAAATATTTCATTATGCCTCCCAACAAAATAGAAGTATTATTTTTTGAAAAAAGCCGGTATTTCTACCAGCTTCCTCCACCTCCTCCACCGGAACCGCCGCCAGAGAAGCCTCCACCACTTGAAAAGCCACCTCCACCAAAGCCACCTGAGCCTCCGTTTGCACTTTTCATGTCTTTAAATCTATCTTCCATTATTTGATTATATGCATTATTATATCTTCTTGAAATTTCATTTGCCATAAAATGATTGTTATAGGAATCATAGTAAACCCTTCTGTTTATATCATAATATGTACTTTCATCATAATTATACAGTTTTATTGCCTTCTGCATCAGTTTTATAGCTTCATTTTTCACTCCGAGAGCCACTGCATAAGGTAAAATTCCTTTAAAATATGCTACCAGTTCATCTACATCATTAAATTTCATAATCTGGTTTGCTTCAGCTGTTTTTATGTACATTTTCATTCCATCAAGATATTCTTTATTTCTCATACCTTCATTTGTATATTTTCCTATAAGTCTTGAATAAATGTTATACATAATACAAATTATCAGCATAATAACTAGCCCTGCCATTCCTGTTAAAGCCCCAAAAACTATAGCCGCTAGAAACATTATAAATGTTGAAGACAGTGAATTTACCAAAAAAACCTTCTTTAAAACTGAAAATACAACTGTAATTGAACCAAAACAGATTATTATTACCGGTATGATATATTCCATACTGCCTGATATATTTTCAAATACATCATGCATTCCCATTCCTATTATTAAGACCATTATTATCCCAATAGCAAATGGAAATTTAAATAAATTGTTATCAATATAAATTTTTTTGTTGTATCTCGTTTCCAATGTACTAAGAATTTTTTGTGCGGCTGTGTAAAGTCCCTGTTCATTTTTAAATATACTCTTTTCATTATCTGAAAGAACTGAAAGCAGAGCCTTTTCTTCAGATGAAAGTTCAGGATTTCTTTCAGTATCCTTGGCAAGCCTGTACTTTACATTCTTTCCGTTTCCTTCTGTATCTTCTGCAGTTACATAATCTTTTGAAAGAAGTGACAGCATTCCTATTGTCAGCATTTCCTTCGGATCCCTCACACCCTTTATATATCCTGCATACATAGGAGAAATATCCTTTGGTATGTTAAACTCAGGAATAATAGCCTTTCCTGCCGGATCTCTTCCAAACAGGAACCATGTTATAAATCCGTATATAGCCAGCATTAAAATTATTATAGGCCCTGCTACCACAAGAGGATCAGCATAATAAAGAACTTCCAGTTTATCAAGCCATGTAGGACTTATTCTGTCTGTTTTTAAATTTAACCTGAAACTCAGTCCATTACGTGGTTCAAGAACTCCATTAGTCTCTATTTTTATAATACCGCTTTTCTGAAGTATGGTATAATTTTGCCCTGTTACTCCATATTCCCCCGTATACACTTCCAGCTGCTTAATTTCATTTTCTCCTATAGGCTGGTTATTTTCAAAACTTATGCTCACATCTGCACTTTCTATGGGAACATTCCAGAACTGCCCTATTGGATTGAAATATACCTGATAAATTCCATCCTTTTCAAATACAGCATTATATATTGTGTAGTTAAACTCATATTTATTTATACCTGAATCCACATATCTGTCTGCAGAACCTACCCTGTAACTTACTCCTTCATAGGAAGTATCAGAAGTGTATTCTTCAGGTTCACCATTTCTTTTTACAGAATTCATCTTCACATGGGATTTATAAACATCTGTTCCACTTTTTTGTGACCGCAGAGGTATATCCCTATAAATTCCATGCTTAAGATCATTATCAAATTCATAATCTATTACTTCATTTACTGTCAATGTCCCATTTTTATTAATTTGTATTGAAACATCGTATTTTTTTATTGCCTCAGCGATTAATGAACCGGCATTTAACAAAAACGCCATAAAGATTACAGATAATGTCGTTAAAAATTTCTTCTGTCTTTGTTTTTTCATAAAAAGTCTCCTTTATCTGATAGACTTGTAAAATATTTTTTCTCCGAATAATTTTTTTAATTTATCATTTTTATATATCAAACCTGCTATTTCTTTATCGATATATTCTTTTTCTTTTTCAAATCCTGACAATTCTATAGTTTTATCCATCATGCTGATAGTTTCCTTTTTTATGCTCAGAGCTTCTGAAAATGGTATTATTTCTTTAAAGTATGCTATCATTTCTTCAATATCATCATATTTCTTTGATTCACCACTTTTTATGTATTTTTTCAACCCTTCCAGATGTCTTTTGGCTTCAATTCCTTTTTTTGTATATCTTCCTATATTCTTTAAATAAAAAAGAAATAAAATAACAGTTGATACTACAAATATTGAAGGAAATCCTAAAACAGCTATCATTGATATTAGAAAAGTACACATAGCTATAGTCATAACCAACATTATAGCAATTATTACTATCTTAAGAAATATAAATTTCATTGGCATCATTCTATTCCTGAAACAAATATATGCTATATTGTTTAAAAATATAACCCAAAAGCTGAGCAAAAATATTGATAATGATACAATTGCTTCCCAACCTGCTAATCCAAACAGCAGGCAGTTAAAAAATATCATTATAAATATAAATATTAAAATAAATTCCTTATTTGGTATAAAAAAAGCTTCTTCACGTTTTCCCTGATATCTTTTTTTTAACTTCTCTAAAATTACCGTATTATTTTCAAAAGTATATTCTCTTCCTTTAAATAGCTGACCGTCATTATATTCAATCAGTATTTCGAGAAATTCATCTTCCTCTTTAGAAAGTACTCTTCCCCTGTATCCATAATCTCCTATTTTTTCCATATTGAAAACATACTGGTCTCCGTCTTTTTTATAGCCAGGCTCATTAGAAAAAATTATGTCAAATACGGAATCTTCAACTTTTATAAATCCTTTTTCAATTAGGGAAAGCATACCAATATATACTATTTCCGTTGCATCCTTTATTCCATCTGCCAGGGCTGCCATCATTGGAGAAATATTTTTGGGAATTTCTGACACAGGCTCAATATCTTTAATCCTTCTTTTTCCATACCACTTCCATGTAATGTAACTGTAAAATACCAGTACACCCATCATAACTGCCAATGTTATTATTCCTTCTGTTTTTAAATGATACTTCATACAGTCCTTTCCGTTTTACTATAAAACTTCAAACTGTCCTCTTAATTTTCTAGACACTAGAACTTAACTTCAGGTGCTCTTTCTGCTCCTTCTGAAGCATTGAAAAATTCTGCCTTTTTAAATCCTAAAAATCCACCTATTATATTATTTGGAAAAGTTTCAACAAAAGTGTTTCTATCTCTAGCTGTACCATTGTAATATTTTCTTGAACTTTGAATTTCTGTTTCTATTTGAGACAGCTGTGACTGTAAGCTAAGGAAATTTTCATTTGCCTTAAGGTCAGGATAATTTTCCTGAAGCATCATTATTGATCTTAAAGTTTTTGTCATTTCATTTTCTATTTTCTGTATTTTTTCGATATTGTCAATGTCTTTTGTATCTATTGACATCATCTGGCTTCTAAGTCTTACTACATTTTCCAATGTTTCCTTTTCATGTGTTGCATACCCTTTTACAGTATTTACAAGGTTAGGAATAAGATCCAGTCTTTTCTGAAGATAAACTTCTATTCCGCTCCATCCTTCTTCATTAAGATTTTTCAATTTCACATATTTGTTATAAATTCCTATTGCCATTAAAACTAAAACTGCTAAAATTCCTAAAATAATTACAAACATAATAACATCTCCTTTTTTTATTTAATGTATAAATTTATTCCTATTCTGAATCCTTTGTATATTCTTCCCATCTTTCAAAAATAAAGTCCACTAATTCTTCTTTTCCCGAATTTTTTAAAGCTGATGTGAAAAATACATCTTCATTGTCAAATTGCAACTTTTTCTTTATTTCTTTAAGTTGCTTAAATTTTTCATTGTTTGAAAGCTTGTCTGCCTTTGTAAAAACAATATAATACTCAACATCATAATGTTCCAGCCATTGAAGCATTTCAAGGTCATCCTTTGTCGGAACCCTACGTAAATCAAGCAGTAAAAATACCACCTTTTCCCTGTCTGACTTTAAATATGTTTCTATTGTTTTCCCCCAGTTTCTTTTAACTGCGTCAGGCACCTTCGCAAAACCATATCCCGGAAGATCCACAAAATGAATTTCATTATCAATCATAAAATAGTTTATAAGCTGTGTTCTTCCTGGAGTTTTACTAGTTCTTGCCAAACTTCTCCTATTTGTCAGCGAGTTTATAAGTGAGGATTTCCCAACATTTGACCTTCCTATAAAGGAAAATTCAATTCCATTAAATTCAGGATAGTCCTTTTCCAGAACCGCCGACTTTACAAATTCCGCTTTTTTTATTTCCAAGTTTATCTCCTTTTATTTTTATTTTTTTAAAACCATACTTTAAATTCTTTTCTTGCATCATTCAATGAAGCATCTTCAGGTATAAAATACCATATTCCCTTTATCATTTTTCCATCACCTTTTATTTCGTGCTGTTCAAAATTAGTCTTATTAATCAGAATAGCCGGTAATGCTGAAATTCCTTTAATCGGATTAAATGATATATCCATTTTTTCCTGCATGTAGGAATATACTCCCGGAACATATCCCCATCCTGCCGGAGATACTAATTTCTTTGCTATACTCTGCATTACCTGTCTCTGTCTTTCATCACGCTTGAAGGCGCTGTCTGTCTTTCTATGTCTTGTATATGCCAGTGCTCTTGCACCCTTTATATTATATTTTTCTCCCTCTTTAAATGTTTCATTATCCTGTGTGAATGAATGATTTGCAACTATGTCGACACCACCCATTATATCAGTCAGCGTAATAACATCATCAAATCTGAATACAACACTGTAATTTATTTTTGTATCAAGAAGTTCTTCCACTGCCTTTATTGTACATTCCTTTCCTCCAAAAGCATACGAATGGTTTATTTTATCCACTTTTCCACCTTTTTCGCAAGGAACATCTGTATAAGTATCCCTAGGTATTGAAATCATTTTTATTTTTGCAAGAAGCGGTATAACCTTAATAACTATTATGGCGTCACTTCTTGACCCTTTTATCTGCTGCCATGGTCTTGCATCACTTCCCAGTACAAGAACATTAAAAGGTACACTAAGCCATGCCAGTAATGCAAAAAGTAAAAGTAATATAATATTTTTTATTGTTTTCATGATTTTCTCCTTTTTTTAAGGATGTTTTTCACCCCATTTATCTTTTATTGTCTTTTTTGTTACTAAATTTCTCTTTCCTGTTATTTTCAGATGCTACTTAAATTCCTAACTTCTTTATAAATTTTTCAATTTCCAGATCCAGCATTTCAGAATTTCCGTTATTTTCTATTATGTAGTTAGAAAGTTTACGTTTTTCATCCATGGACATCTGGGCATTTATTATTTCCTGAACTTCCCCTTCACTCCTTCCATCTCTTTTTAAAACCCTTTCAATCTGTGTTTTCCTATCGGCATAGACAAGCACCGTCATGTCAAATTCCTTCTCCAGCTTTACTTCAAAAAGAAGCTGAACTTCCACAAATACAGTCTTGTAATCTTTCCTTAATTCCTTTATCTGCCTTCTCATTTCTTCAATAATGGGAGGATGCATAATAGAGTTTAATACAGCTACCTTTTTTTCATCTTTGAATACTGTTTGCCGTAATTTATTTCTTGAAATACTCTTTTTCCCTGAAATTTCATTCTGTTCTTCCAGAATTTCATTTCCAAAATTTCTGACAAGTTCATCAATTACTTCAGGATATGTTATAACTTCCCTTGATATTATATCAAGATCTATTACCGGATATCCTTTTTCCCTCAGTTTTCTGCTGACTGTACTTTTCCCTGTTCCAATGCCTCCCGTCAATCCTATTACCATAAAAATCCTCTTTTTAGTTCAGTCATTTTAACACAGTATATTTTATATCTTTTCTTTAATCTTTGCAATATTTTTTTGATTTCTTACCTTTTATTTCCTGTATTTTAATCTGCCGGTAAAAATCAAAAAAGGGTACTTTTCATAAGAAAAGTAAAACATAATTTCAATTTTCTGATTTATCAGCTGTAAATTATATTCTCATCGATTCCTACTTAAATATCCCTTTTTTGATTTTTACTATTTCCGAATTTTTACATTTCCTTCATTTCCAGAGCCCTAAGCAGTTTTTTGTTATTAAATGCTTTTCCACCACCTATAACTACTGATTCCAGAGGATTAGTTGCTCTCTTAATCGTAATTTTAACTTCATCTTCTATAAGTTTATCAAGATTTTTTATTAGGGAACCTCCACCCGTAAGGATAATACCGTTGTCAATTACATCTGCCGATAATTCCGGCGGACATTTTTCAAGGACTTCCTTTAAAGCTGATAAAATTTCATTTATAGAATCTTTTATAGCTTCGTAAACCTGATTTGATGTTATTTCAACATTCTTCGGTATTCCAGTTGCCAAGTCTCTTCCTTTTATACTTGAAATTTCATTTTCTGTTTCAGGAACTTTTATTGCTGTTCCCAGTTCAATTTTTACTTCTTCTGCAGTTTTATCCCCTATAAGAAGATTAAATTCCTTTTTTACATATTTTATTATATCTGTATCAAATTTGTTACTTGCGACTCTTATAGATTTACTTGAAATTATTTCATCCATTGAAAGAATTGCAATGTCAGTAGATCCTCCACCGATATCAATAACTGTATTTCCTTCCGGTAATGAAATATTTACTCCTGAACCGACAACTGCAGCCTTTCCTTCTTCAAGAAGATAAATCTTTTTTGCTCCTATGGCAGCATCAAAAATAGCCTTTTTCTCAACACTTGTCATTTCAATTGGAACACATACCATAAGTTCCGGTCTGAATGGAGAACCTCCGTATATCTGTCTAATAAAGGCGCTAAGCATTTCCCTAGTTGCATCAATATCAGAAATTACTCCTTCAGTCAAAGGTCTTATAACTACAGTACTTTCTGCTGTTTTTCCTTCCATTTCCTTAGCTTCTTTTCCAACTGCAACTAATTCACCGGTTTTTCTATTTTTTACAATTACTGATGGCTCGTTTAACACTATTTTATTTTTCTGTTTGTCATAAATTAAAACATTCGATGTCCCCAGATCTATTGCAATACTTTTATTTATCCTGAAAAAATTCAGAAATCTTGTTAATCTTGACATAGCTTTCTCCTTTTATTTACGCAATTATACTTTTAGAAGTTCTTTTTCTTTCTTATCCAGAGCTTCATCTACCGCCGCAACAAATTTGTCAGTCATTTTTTGAACTTTTTCTTCACTTGATTTAAGTTCATCTTCTGTTATTTCACTGTCTTTTTCAAGTTTTCTCAGCTTATTATTAATATCTTTTCTGACATTTCTAATTGCGATTTTTCCTTCTTCAGCCTCTTTTTTTACAAGCTTTACATATTCTTTTCTACGTTCTTCTGTCAATTCAGGTACTGCAAGTCTTATTACCTTACCATCATTTGAAGGGTTGAATCCTAAATTAGCCTGTAATATAGATTTTTCAATTGCAGGTATCAATGATTTATCCCAAGGATCAATTGTAAGCAGTCTGGCTTCAGGCGCAGAAACTGTCCCTACCTGATTTAAAGGCGTTGGTGAACCATATGCTTCTACAGTGACACCGTCAAGCATAGAAACACTTGCTCTTCCTGCTCTAACATGGGAAAATTTTTCTTTTGTACTTTCCAATGATTTTTCCATTCTATTTTGTACTTCCGTTAAAATTGCTTCTAACATTCTACACCACCTTAATTTTTATATTCTTTTTTATTTTAAAAATTTAATTTTTTTATTTTTTACATCATATTTTTTATTTTTTCACAACTACTGTTCCTATATTTTCACCTTGAACCATTTTTAATATATTTCCTTCTTCAAGGGCATTAAAAACAATTATAGGCATATCATTTTCACGGCATAATGATAAAGCTGTCGTGTCCATTACACCAAGATTTTTACTTATGGCTTCATCAAATGTTACAGTGTCATATCTTACTGCATCATCAAATTTCATTGGATCCTTATCATAAATTCCGTCTACTTTTGTTCCTTTTGCAAGTACATCAGCATGAATTTCCACTGCCCTTAATGCTCCACATGAATCAGTTGTGAAATAAGGATTTCCTGTACCACCTGCAAAAATAACTACTCTTTTCTTTTCCAGATGTCTTATAGCCCTTCTTCTTATAAAAGGTTCTGCAACCTGAGGCATCTGAACGGCAGTCAATACTCTTGTAGGAATATCAAGTCTTTCTATTGCATCCTGTAATGCAAGTCCATTCATAATAGTAGCAAGCATTCCCATTGTATCACCAGTTACCCTGTCAAATCCTTCCTGCATTCCACTGACTCCACGGAAGATATTTCCTCCACCGATTACTATGGCAACTTCTACACCTTTATCATGAACTTCCTTTACCTGTCTTGCAAAACTTTGTAAAACATCACTTGAAAATCCAAATTCTTTATTTCCTGCAAGTGCTTCACCACTTAATTTCAATAATATTCTATTATATTTGAGCATAAGTATTCTCCTTCAATATTTTTAAAAAATAAAGGGGTATATCCCCCTTATTTTAATTTCCTGCCATTGCAGCAACTTCTGCAGCGAAGTCTGCTTCTTCTTTTTCTATTCCTTCTCCAACTTTAAATCTGTCGAATGATATTATTGAACTAGGGGCTATGAATTTTTCAATAGTCACGCTGTCATCTCTAACATATTTCTGATTAACAAGACAGTTTTCTTCATAGAATTTTCTCATTTTTCCTTCAAGAATTTTTTCAATTATATTTTCAGGTTTTCCTTCCTGCTGTAATTGATGTCTTGCAATTTCTTTTTCTCTTTCAAGGTCATCTGCTGTAACTTGTTCTGAATTCAAATATTTAGGATCCATAGCTGCTACATGCATTGCAACTCCTTTTGCTTTTTCTACGTTTTCAGGTGTTGCTTCTCCTGAAACATTCAATAATACTCCTATTTTTCCACCTAGGTGAATATATGTTTCTATAAATCCATCAGTTGAAACAAGTTTCAATCTTCTGATGTTCATATTTTCTCCTATTTTAGCTATTAATTCTGTTAAGTTATCTTCTACTTTTTTACCTTCTAATTCAAATGCCTTTAATTCATCTTCACTTGTCAGGTCATGTTCCAATGATAATTGAACTAATTTTTCTCCGAAAGTTTTAAATTCGTCATTTTTAGCAACGAAATCTGTTTCAGAGTTGAATTCTAATATTGCACCTTTTTTTCTGTCAGCTGAAACCGCTGCAAATACTAATCCTTCTGCTGCTACTCTTCCAGATTTTTTAGCTGCTTTAGCAATTCCTTTTTCTCTTAGCCAGTCAATTGCTTTTTCTATGTCTCCGCCATTTTCTTCCAAAGCTTTTTTACAGTCAAGCATTCCTGCTCCTGTTCTTTCTCTTAATTCTTTAATAAGTGCTGTAGTAATTGCCACTTTATTTCCCTCCTAATTCATATTTATTTTTCTATTTTTACAAGAACAGGGGAATGGCTTTATTCCCCTATTATTTTATTATATTTGTTATTATGCTTCTGTTGTTTCTTCAGCAACTTCTTCAATAACTACTTCTTCTACAACTTCTCCGTCTTCAGAAACTTCTGCTTCTACTTCTTCAGAAACAAATCCTTCTACTCCACCGTTTCCTTCAATAACTGCATTTGCAATAACTTGTGAGAATAATTTTATTGATCTGATTGCATCATCGTTTGCAGGTATTTTGTAAGTTACTAATTCAGGATCAACGTTTGTATCGATTAAAGCGATTACAGGAATTCCTAATTTTTTAGCTTCTTCAAGTGCAAGGAATTCTTTTTTAATATCTACAACAAATAATGCTGCAGGTAATTTTTTCATTTCTTTAATTCCACCGATATTTTTTGACAATTTTGCCATTTCTTTTCTTAATAATCCTGCTTCTTTTTTAGTATATGCTGTATCTAAAGTTCCGTCAGCTTCCATTTCTTCAAGTTCTTTTAATCTTTTTACTCTTGTTTTGATTGTGTTTAAGTTAGTTAAAAGCCCACCAAGCCATCTGTGGTTTACATAGAATCCTCCAGCTCTTTCAGCTTCTTCCTTAACTGCATCCTGAGCTTGTTTTTTAGTTCCTACGAATAATACTTTTCCACCTTCTGAAGAGATTTCTCTTACAAATTCATAAGCCTTTTCTGTTGCTGCTAATGTTTGGTGTAGGTCAAGTATGTGGATACCATTTCTTTCTGTAAAGATATAAGGTTTCATTTTTGGGTTCCATCTTTTTGCCTGATGCCCAAAATGTGCTCCTACTTCTAATAATTGTTTCATTGTGATTACTGCCATTGTTTTCCTCCTAATTTTTTTTGGTTTTTTTCTCCCACTTATCTCTGAAAACAGATTATCTTTATTCTTTTTTAGATAACACCCTATTTCCAGATAAAACAAAGTGTGATTAATAATCAATGTATTTTATCATTTTTTATACTACTTGTCAATATTTTACAATTCCCATTTTTTATTAGCATTAAAAAACACGACTTATATTCTAAGCCATGTTTTATATATTTTCATTTTATAATTTTATTTTGTAGCAAGACTTACTGATAATCCAGCTCTTAATTCGTTAACTTCTGTAGTCACTCTCTTATTTTCATTATGTTTGTTGTATTCACTTGCTCTTTGTACTGGTCTATATTTTACATATGGATTTACTGTTACTTTTCCTACTGCAGTATCAAAAGAAGCTTTATATCCTAAATCTGTCCATACAGAGAATGTATTATAGTATCCTGTTACAGCAGTGTATTTTTCCCATTCATTGTCAACTAAAACTTTACCATAGAATCCTTTGAAAGAAGGAGTTGTATAGCTTATTCCAGTATAGTAGTCAATATATACATTTGATTTTGCATCTTTTCCAGTTTCTGCAACTTTTCCTTTTAAATCTCTGAAATGGTGAGTTAATCCGATTGAGTATGATACTTTTCCTGCCGCTCCGTTATAAATATCCTTGTCATGGCTAAAGTCTGCATTGAATCCCCAACCTTCTGCTCTTCCTTTTACAAAATCATTTCCTGAAAGGTGATAATCTCCTGATCCACCTTTTTTAATGTCAGTATATACAGCCTGCAATGTAGCTGAAACATTTTGTCCAAACACTTTAAAGTCAAATGATGGCCCGAAATATATATCATTTGATATTCCAGTTGTTTTCATTGAACCAGCCGGATCTTCTTTTCCTGCTGAATTTAATTTTCTTCTGTTTGTTTCATTATACCATCCTAATGTAGGAGTTACTTCAAATGAACCAAGTTTTACACTTTTACTTAATTCCAAAGTAGTATACCAGTTATCTCTCTTACCATAAGTTCCATTATGAGTGATGCTGTTTCCACTAAATTTATTTTATAGCTTATCGTTATCATTTTTGAAGTTGAAGTAAGCATTTAATCCCCATTCATCATTTAATGAAAGGTTTCCAGAAATAAAGCTTCTTACTCTTGTTCTTGTTCTGTTGTTCTTTTTGAATCCTTCGTTTCCAATTCCGTTTGCATCTTTTCCATCTCTGTCTTGCCATGATTGTCTAACTTCTGTACTGAATTTTATATCCTTCAGCACATCCTGATCAGCTGAAGCAATTCCTGAAACTGCAACCATTAATGCTAATAATCCTAAAATCTTTTCATAATGACCTCCAAAATTTATCTTTATTATATTTATAACATTTATATATACATATATACAACTTATTAAAAAATACAAAAACATATAATATTTTAATAATATAGTTTTACCAAATTTTTTTTAATTTGTCAAGTCATTTTCAAAGTTTTTAAAAATTTTTTTCAAAGTATAGGAAAACTTGTGAATTTATTTTCTTATTTTTCTAGAATTTTTTTGTTTTTTTTAATACAAAAAAAGAGAGAAATTTCTTTCTCTCTTTTAATAATTTATTTAAACTATTTAACTGTTAACCCAACACCTAATCCAGCTCTTACTTCGTTAAATTCAGAAGTTACTTTTTTGTCATCATCATGTTTGTTGTAAACAGTTTCTCTGTGAAGTGGTCTGTATTTTACAAATGGATTTACTGTAACAGTTCCTACTGGAGTGTCAAATCCTACTTTGTATCCTGCATTAGTCCACAATGAGAAGTTATTTGTGTAACCAGTTACTGCAGTATGTTTTTCCCATTCATTTTCAACATTAAGTTGTCCATAGAATCCTGCTACTGAAGGAGTAGTATAAGTAGCTCCTACAATGTAATCTAAGTAAACACTTGATTTAGCTTCTTTACCAGTTGCAGATAATTTTCCTTCACCATCTCTTAAGTGGTTATATAATTCTACATAGTATCCTAATTTTCCAGCATTGTTATCAAAGATTTTTCCATCAGTTAAGAAATCAGCGTTAAATCCGTATCCTTCAGTTTTTCTTCTTTCGAATTCTTTTCCTGAATAAGCATAATCTGCATCTTTTCCACCATTAGAGTTGAAATAAACTGCTTGTAATGTAGTAGAAATGTTTTGTCCTAATACGCTTATTCCAAAAGTTGGCCCGAAGTAGATTTCATTTGATTGTCCTACTGTATGGTAGCTTCCTTGAGTTCCATTTGTTTTAGCTCTTGATGATTTATGAGTCCATCCTAAAGCTGTAGTAGTTTCAACTGGTCCGATTTTTACAGGTTTTGCTAATTCAAAGTTAGTTTCCCATCCTTCAGCTCTTTTTGTTGAACCGTAAACTGGATTTGTAGCTGTTCCACCAACAACATCACGATAATTGTCATTGTCATGTTGAACTTTAAATTTAGCATCTAAATTCCATTCATCTACTAATTTTAATTCTCCTTTTACAACATTTCTCCATCTAGTTCTTGCTCTGTTGTCTTTCTTGAAACCTTCGTTTCCAATTCCGTTTGCTTTTCCTTCTCCAGTTCCAGTTTTGTCTGTCCATCCTTGTCTTATTTCAGTAGTTGCGTTAATGCTTTTCAAATAGTCTTGATCAGCAGAAGCAATACCAGAAACAGCAACTGTTAATGCTAATAATCCTAACAATTTTTTCATAACTTTTCCTCCTAAAATTTCTTTGTTTTAAATTTTTTATTCTAACAACCTAGGTATATTCTAACATAATATAAAACTTTTGTAAAGTCTTTTAATAAAAACTAAATTTATCTGTTTAAAGTTGCCAGAATTTTTGTTATATTTTACATTCTAATTATACTACACTTTCCAAAAAATAAAAGACTTTTTCTATATTTTTCTATATATTTTTTCTATTATATGATTTTTAATTATATATATTATATATAATAGAATATATTTAATTAAATTCATCGTAATTTACATCTTTTATCTGTTTGTCAGCATTTTTATTTTTACTTTTTGGAGCTTTCAATGTAGTTCCAACTCCCACACTAACTGGACCTATTGGAATTCCCACTCCAATTCCTATTCCTGTGCAAGATGATAAAGTA
This sequence comes from Leptotrichia sp. oral taxon 215 str. W9775, assembly GCF_000469505.1. Lineage (NCBI taxonomy): Bacteria > Fusobacteriati > Fusobacteriota > Fusobacteriia > Fusobacteriales > Leptotrichiaceae > Leptotrichia > Leptotrichia sp. oral taxon 215. The sequence goes on from NZ_KI272836.1 coordinate 85,846, forward strand.
AAAATCATAAGAACAGTTAAAATTATCTTCTTTAATCTATTCAAAATATATTCTCCTTCGAAAATAATAGTGTGATTATAACTAAATTATGTAACTTTAATTATAATCAACACTATTCATTATTATATTTAGTTTTTATTACTACTTAACGATAGTTGCAACAACTCCAGAAG
>NZ_KI272837.1 GCF_000469505.1 Leptotrichia sp. oral taxon 215 str. W9775
GGCAGTAAGAACAACATTTGTAACTACTTTAGGATTAGGATATGAAAACGAACTTGGAAGAGTAGGAAATGCAAAAAATATGGCAAGGGTAGCATATACTAATGCAGACTGGTTTAACATAAGAGGAGAAAAGGATGACAGAAGAGGAAACTTCAAGGCAGACTTGAATCTTGGAATAGAAAATCAGAGAGTAGGAGTAACATTTAATGCCGGATATGATACAAAAGGTCACAATGTAAGAGGTGGAATAGGATTTAGAGCTATTTACTAATAAGATAAGAAAAAAGGCAGTGAAACTTAGGTTTCACCGCCTTTTTTTAAGAGAAAATCTCAAATTTTGTATAAGTTTAAGACACAGTAAAGGATAATACGGGTGTGTACAAAATTTTGTGTATCTATAACTTCTACTTACTGTCATTTTTATTGTCTTTATTTATTTTTTCCAGTATGGAAGCAAAGCCTAAGGTTAGACCATCAATAAAATCTTTATTTTTAGGATTTTCTTCATCAAATTTCCATTCATTTCCCTCTTTTTTAAACACAACTTCTACATTTTTTTCAAAATATTTTAAATCTTTCGAATTTAGTTTTTCTTCAAAGAATTCTTTTGAAAGGTTTTTAATTTTTGCTTCTGTATCTTCCTCTTTTCCATTTAACGCAGAAAAACTTAATTCCATTGCCTTCTGAAAATATTCAGGGAAATAACTTGCTAATTCAGGAATTTTTAAGTCAACATTCATAGTTGTAGTATCTCCTTCAACTTTTGCATTTGTAACTTTATAAGTTAATTTTTTATATGCATTTGCAAAAGCTTCAGACATTTCATCGTTAGGATTCGAAAAATTCTTAGTATTAGAAATAATTCCTGTTATATTGGTTGTTTCTCCAGATTGTAACGCATTTAAATCCTTTTCAAGGATTTTCTGTGCTTCAGGTTTACCGCAGCTAACAGTTAACAATAATGTTAACATAATAATAGTTAATATTTTTCTCATTTAAATCACTCCATTTATTAGTTTTATTATTTTTTATTTTTCAGGTAAAAATCATATATTATCTTTAAACATTACAGTAAAGACTATAAATAATATTCCACAGCATACTAGAAGGGCTTTTTCTGCAAGAAGTTCAGAAAAAAATGAACCTGCGATTGCACCTATCATAAAAAAGACTATTAGGCCATAATAAATTAAAACATTATGCTTGAAGTCACTATCTTTTGTAGTTAGATAGTGGTATAAGTTTTCCGTTCCGCTTCTGAGGTTTCCAGTGCACATTGTTGTTGCAGAAATATTTCCCCGAATCTTTCTGAAGGCCTGTACCTGAAGGGAACAGACAAAAGAAATCGCAATATTTACATAGACATTAAGTTCACCTTTAGGAACAAAGGAAGAAACAAGAAGAACCACTATTTCCATAAGGATTATAATCTGTCTCCAGTGGATTTTGCTATATTTAAATTTTTCTTTTATGTATTCGGCAATTAAAATACCAAGTCCAAAAGCTGCAATTGGAAGGAAATAAAATAGTGCCTTCATCCATTTCATTTCAATAAGCCTGAGGGCGAAAAATACCATATTTCCTGTCTGGGCATTTGCAAGAACCTTTCCTCTTATAGTAAACGTGTAGGCGTCAGTAAAACCACCTACAAGGCACAGCAGTAATCCAAGTCTGAAGGTTTCAGCTATCTTTTTTTTATTTTCTTTTTTATTTTCCATATGAATAATCTCGCATTATTAAAGAATAATTCTTACAAAATCATTTTTTCTAGGTTTAGGAGAAGGAAGCTCACAGTCACGATAGCCTAAAATACAGAATCCTATTCCAGCATATTTATCTTCCACTCCCCATTCACGAGCAAGATTTCTACCTTCTTCAGATTCAAAAATTTGTCTTGCCCTGTGAATCCAGCATGAATCAACTCCAAGAGCATAAGCGGCATTCATAAGATTTCCCATTACAAGACTTCCGTCTTCAACAAATGTATGTGAAGTAGTGTCTCCAAAAACAACAACTACTGTAGGTGCATTATAAAATGGCTTTGCATCCGGATTTCCCATTACTTTTGCATTCATTACTTCCAGAGTTTTTATAAGTTCGGCATTCTGTATGGCAACAATGGATGTTCCCTGAATACCTCTGCCATTTGCGGCATATGTTCCTGCTTCAAGTATTTGATTTAAAAGACCTGTGTCAATCTTATCATTTTTATATTTTTTTATGCTTCTTCTTTCAATCAGATTTTTCAGTGTTTCATTCATAAGATTTCCTCCTGCTGATAAAAATGTTTTTATAATATTATAACAGAAAATTTTAAATTTTAAAAGATTGACAATATGAAATTTAGAGTATATAATGTATATGTAAAAAATAAGGAAATAATATAAAATTTATATTTCTGGTCTATTTGTTACCGACAATACAATTTTTGGGCTTTACTCTATTATAATGGGGTCATCTCTTTATATGCTGAATCAGGAAAATCACGGCGGTCAAGACTTAGCACGGATTCTGTACATCATTATAAACATGACTACCACCTGTACACTTTTACAGGCTACCAAAAATTAAGTCGAAACGGTAGATCGGATTTTTTTATTAAAATTTTTATTGAAAAATAACAAAAAAATTAATGTTAATATTTTCTTTTAAAAGTTGAAAAAGGATAAAGATAATAGAAATCCAGTTTTATCAATGGTAAAAGATAAGAAAAAAGGATTTAAAATAACAGTAAGTTGAAAAAGGTAAAAAATTTTTTTTAGGAGAGTATTGCTTTTTATCAAAATCAGGGTATATTTTATTAGTACTTATTTTTAAAAAAGATTTTATCTTTTTTGTCTTTTCATAGCGTTACTTGAAGAGTGGATCCCCAACCACTCTTCTTCTTTTATTCAAATATTTTAATTTTATAGATTTTCACAATTCAATTTATATTTGCCACTTTTGATTTTTGTAAGAATTCCTTTGTCACATAGGAAAGAAATTTCTCTCGATAGGGAAGGACGTGTAACTTCAAATTTTTTAGCTAGTTCAGAAATACTAGGCTTAAATGAAATATATCCATTTTTCTGGTTTTCCTTAATATAGCTGAGGACTTTTTCATTTATAGTTTTATTCATAAAGTTAAACCATATTCTTTTAGAAAGAAGCTGCCCCTTATTTGAAATTTCATCCAGAAAATTAACAAGAAGCCTTTCATCCTTCTGCATGGCATTCAGAAAATTATCCTTATTTAAAAATAAAAATTTTGAATTTTCCGTAGAAATAAGATCTACAGGGAAAGTTCTGCTGCTTCCAAAAATAAAGGCGGGAGCAATAAGCTGATACGGAGTAATGTAGTCAATAGTTATAGTATCCCCGTTAAATTTCTGCATTTCTCCTTTGGAAGTTCCTGACAGAATAATGATAATCTGTTCAAGTGCATCTCCCCTAAAAAAAACAGTTTCCCCCTTTTTGTAGTTTTTAATCTGAAAATTCAGAGTTTTCAGAATTTCTTTGATTTCTTCTATATTAAAACCTTTAAATAAAGGTATTTTAGACATTATTTCATAAAGTTCCTGAGGTTTCATAAAGTAATCACTCCCTGCATTGAATTTATATAAAATATTTTTCAGTTATCAGATTATACCATAATATTATGTAAATTTTACATTTTTAGGAAAAAATGATTTTTTCTATTTAAAAAAGATACAATGTAGGTTATAATTACTATGTAAAATTAAAAAGTAAACCGGAATTTTAAGAATGGAGGAAATGGAAATGGAGGATGAAAAAGTTCTCATAATAAATACCGGAGGAACAATAAGCATGGTTCATTCAGATAAAAATGATCCTGAAAGTGCCTTAAGACCTTCAAAATCATGGAGTGAAGTTGTGAAAAACTATCAGTTTCTGGAAAATCTGAATGTAGGATACGCACAAATAAAGGATGTTATAGATTCTTCAGATATGAATTGTGAAGTATGGAAGGAAATTGCTGAAATAATAGATGAAAATTACTATAAATATAAGGGATTTGTTATTCTGCATGGAACAGACACAATGTCCTATACTGCAGGGATGCTGTCCTTTATGCTGAAAAATTTAGGAAAGACGGTTATTCTTACGGGAGCACAGAGACCTATTCAGGAAGTCAGAAGTGATGGGCTTCAGAATCTTTTAACTTCCATTGAAATAATAGAAAGACAGAATAGAATTCCGGCTGGAAAAAGTGAGTATGGATTACCCATAATACCTGAAGTATGTGTTTTTTTCAGGGATTATCTCTTTAGGGGGAACAGGTCGCGAAAACTGAATACATCAAACTATTTTGGATTTTCTTCTCCAAATTATCTGTTTCTAGGGGAAGCCGGATCAAAAATAAAAGTATATGAAGACAGGCTTTTAAAAATGCCAAAACCTGAAGAAAAATTTTATGTAGATTATGAAATAGACACTAATGTGATAATTCTTGATATTTTTCCTGGTTTCAATCCGGAAGTTCTTCTGAAAATTTTTTCAGGAAATGGAAATATGAAGGGACTTATCCTGAAAACATATGGAAATGGAAATGCTCCGCAAAATAAGGAATTTTTAAAGGCGTTAAAATTTGTAATTGATTCAGGCGTAGTAGTGCTGAATGTTACCCAATGCAATGAAGGAAGTGTGGAAATGGGAATTTATGAAGCAAGCTCAGAACTTGTGAAACTTGGTGTGATAAGTGGATATGATATGACTCCTGAAGCTGCCATTACAAAATTTATGCATATTTTAGGAAAATATAATGATGTGGAAATAATAAAAGAAAAGCTGAATGAGAACATTGCAGGGGAAATTTCAGGAGTATAAAATAAAAGAAGTAAAAAAATAAAAAAAATTTAAAATTATACTTGTTTAATTAAAAAAAATATGTTAGAATATCACGTACATTTAAAAAGGATATTCCGCTTTTATTGTTGCTGCCGAAGAATATCGGTATAGATGAAATGAATATCGCGTAAAGAAGGGAGTGGATTTCTTGAAAGAGAAATTAATCGAATTAGTAGAAAAAGATTATCTTAAATCTGATATTCCTCAATTTAAAGCAGGGGACACAATAGCTGTTCACTACAGAGTAAAAGAAGGAAACAAAGAAAGAATACAGGTTTTTGAAGGTGTAGTTATTAGAGTTTCTGGAGGAAGCGTAGCTAAAAACTTCACTATAAGAAAAGTATCTTCAGGTATAGGTGTTGAAAGAATAATACCTATCAATTCTCCTTTAATCGAAAAAATAGAAGTTAAGAGAATAGGAAAAGTAAGAAGAGCAAGATTATATTATTTAAGAAACTTATCAGGAAAAGCTGCTAGAATTAAAGAAATTAGAAAGTAGCTATAAGCTAGCAATTGCTAGCTTTTTCTGTTTATAGGAAAGGAAAAAGATGAATATATTGTTATGGGGAATATTTTATTTAGTAACAGCTGTATTTCTTGTATATTTCTTTTTTAAGGAAAAGGAAGTTATAGATTTTGTAAAAGCTAAAGAAGATTTGCTACTGAATAAAATTTCATTAGAAGAAAATGATAAAAATGTAATGAGAGGAAATATCATTACTATAATAGGATTATTAGTGACAGCTTTATTTTTTTATATTTCAGACAGGACACCTGATCCTAATGTAGGAATAAAAATAATAGGTATATATGGGATGTTTATATTAAACGTTGTATTTCTTGTACTTCGTGCACAGCATGAATGGATATTTATGGGAAATATAGTAATGCTTATACTTGGTCGTCTAATGTTTAATATAATGGATGTTAAATTTTATATATTTTTAGTAATAAATGCAATATTAGCCGTAATTCTAATCTTTTTATTCAGACGTCCTACTAAAGAGGAAATTACAGAAAGAACTCTTCTGGAGGAAATGAAGGAAGATAAAAATAAAAGCAATGAAAAGGTTACGATAGAAAATCTTGAGGAAAAAATAGAAGTTGAAAAGAAACGTAGAAGCAGTTTTGGAAAAGCTCTTCACAGGGTTGATATGTCGGTAATGGCAGTAGTGCTTGTACTTCTTATACAGACTTTCTATATTGGGAATTATGTAATTCCTACAGGATCAATGGAAGAAACAATAAAGATAAAAGACAGAGTTTTTGCAAATATGGTAAAATATAAATTTACATCTCCAAAGGTAAATGATATTGTGGCATTTAAAGAACCTGTTACAAATAAGCTTATGTTTACAAAAAGGTTGGTAGGGGTAGCAGGGCAGACTTTACAGATTAAAGATATACAGGAAATGAATCTGACAGATCCTTCAATGGTTGATGAAGACACAGGAAACGTTACAGTATCAACTGTTGATGCTGGAAATATTTATTTAGATGATAAAAAAGCTGAAAAACTGAATAGACCATATACTAAAGAAGGTTTTTTATTAGACAGCAAAATATATATTCCTAAAAAAGGTGATAAAGTAAAAATTGATAAAATAGTTATAATTCCTAAAGGAAAAGCAAGAGTGAAAAAAACAGATAACTTTGTTACCGGAACTTACTGGTCAGGATATGGTGACGGGAATTACAAATATCTGACTCCGGAAGAATTTTTAGCTAGGGTAGGTACAGATAAAGGATTTAAGGATATAATAGGAAATGAAGATCATTATGAGGAAGGTAATCCAAAATATGATGTATACTATACATTCTTTCTTAAAGTGGAAGGAAGAGATGAACTTGTACTTCCTATAATGGACTTTAAATATGATGATGCCCTGTTCCTGAAACTGTTAAAGGGAGAAACTTTGACTCTTGATAAGAACTATTATATCGCTATGGGAGATAACACTACAAACAGTCTTGATTCAAGATTTTTTGGATATGTTGCAGAAGACAGGATAAAAGGGAAGTTACTATTAAGATGGTGGCCATTAAACAGACTGGGATTAATATAATAAAAATTGGAGCAGGGATTGAATCTCCTGAAATAGTCGAAAAGCTTACAAAAATTCACAATGAAAATTTTGAAGAAAAGAAAAATGAAAGTTATTTTTTAGAAATTCTGAATAATGACCTGTATGATGTTTATTGTTTATCTGAGGAAAAAACTTCAGAAATATCAGGGTATGCAGTATTTTATGATACCTTTGACAGTACGGATCTTTTTGAAATAGCTGTTTTGAAGAAAAAACAGGGGAAAGGATACGGCAATGCATTGCTGAAGTATACAGCTGATATTTTTTGTAAAAATGGAAGGAAAATATTTCTGGAAGTTAATGAAAACAATGAAAAAGCAATAAAACTCTATGAAAAAAATGGGTTTGAAGAAATATCAGTAAGAAAAAATTATTATGGAAATAATCAGAATGCAGTAATTATGATGAAAAATGAAGATATATAAAAAAGATGTTGTGGTAGAAAATATAATATAAAAGGATTGGAGGTAAGGAATTTTCCGGTATGCAGTTAAATTATGGAAAATTCCGGAAATATGAAAAAAGAACTGGATAAAGTTTATTCGCCAACTGAAATTGAAGACAAGTGGTATAAAATATGGGAAGAAAATGGATACTTTAGTGCACAGCATAATGATGAGAAGCCAGGTTACTCAATAGTAATCCCACCTCCTAACGTAACAGGGATACTTCACATGGGACATATGTTGGATAACACTATTCAGGATGCAATAATAAGATATAAAAGAATGAGCGGATTTGATACTTTATGGGTTCCCGGAATGGATCACGCAGGAATTGCAACTCAGAATAAAGTTGAGAGAATGCTGAAGGAACAGGGAACTTCAAAGGAAGAAATCGGAAGGGAAGAATTCCTGAAAAAAACATGGGAATGGAAGGAAAAGCACGGTGGACTTATAACTAAGCAGTTAAGAAAACTGGGAGTTTCTCCTGACTGGTCGAGAGAAAGATTTACAATGGATGAAGGGCTTTCAAGAGCTGTAAAGGAAGTATTTATAAAACTTTACAATGATGGTCTTATTTATAGAGGAGAATACATTGTAAACTGGTGTCCACATGATAAAACTGCCCTTGCAGATGACGAAGTAAACCACTTTGAAAAAAATGGAAAAATATGGGAAATAAAATATCCTATAAAAGATAGTGATGGATATGTTGTAATTGCTACAACAAGACCTGAAACGATGCTGGGAGATACAGGAGTAGCTGTAAATCCTAACGATGAAAGATATAAGGATTTAATAGGAAAAAAGGTAATACTGCCATTAATGGACAGGGAAATACCTGTAGTTGCTGATGAATATGTAGATATGGAATTTGGAACAGGAGTAGTTAAAATGACACCTTCCCACGATCCTAACGACTTTGAAGTGGCAAAAAGAACAGGACTTCCTTTCCTGAATATATTTACAGAAGATGCAAAAGTAAATGAAAATGGTGGAAAATACTGCGGGCTTGAAAGATTTGAAGCAAGAAAGGCTATCCTGAAAGATCTTGAAGAACAGGGATACCTTGTAGGAGTGAAGGAACATAAAAATGCTGTTGGTCACTGTTACAGATGTGACTCAGTAATTGAGCCAAGAGTTTCTACACAATGGTTTGTAAAAATGAAGCCTCTTGCTGAAAGAGCTCTGGAAGTAGTAAAAAATGGTAAAATACAGATAACTCCAAAAAGATGGGAAAAAGTGTACTATAACTGGCTTGAAAATATAAGGGACTGGACAATTTCAAGACAGATCTGGTGGGGACACAGAATACCTGCCTATTATGCGGAAGACGGTTCAATATTTGTAGCTAGGGATTTAGAGGAAGCAAAAGCTCAGGCAAGGGAAAAGTTTGGGAAAGATGTTCCTTTAAGGGAAGAGACAGATGTACTTGATACATGGTTTTCATCAGCTTTATGGCCTTTCTCCACAATGGGATGGCCTGATAAAACAAAGGATCTTGAAAAATTCTTTCCAACAAATGTACTTGTAACAGGGGCAGACATACTGTTCTTCTGGGTAGCAAGAATGGTAATGATGAGTTTATATATAAATGATGAGATACCTTTTGATTATGTATATTTACATGGTCTTATAAGAGATGAACAGGGAAGAAAAATGAGTAAATCCCTAGGAAACTCACCTGATCCTCTAGATCTTATAGATAAATACGGAGCTGATGCAATAAGATTCAGTTTCCTTTACAATACATCACAAGGCCAGGATATACATTTTTCAGAAAAACTTCTTGAAATGGGATCAGCTTTTGCAAATAAAGTATGGAATGCATCAAGATTTGTGTTGTCTAACCTTGAAGATTTTGATGATAAAGTGTCTGTAATGGATTTGGAATTCAAGCTGGAAGACAGATGGATACTGTCAAAACTTCAGTCAGCATCAAAAGCTATAAATGAAAGCATGGAAAAATATGAGCTTGACAGTGCGGCAAAAATAGCCTATGAATTTTTCAGGGGAGATTTCTGTGACTGGTATGTGGAAATTGCTAAAACAAGAGTTTACGGTGGAGAAGGTACAGATAAAGCAACTGCCCAGTGGGTATTGAAACATGTGCTTGATAATGGTCTGAAAATGCTTCATCCATTTATGCCATTTATTACAGAAGAAATATGGCAGAAACTTGAAATAGATGAGCCTACTATAATGCTTTCAGATTTCCCTAAGGAAGACAAGGCTTTAGTAAGTGTTGAATCAGAAAAGGAATTTGACTATCTGAAGGAAGTAGTAACAGCTGTAAGAAATATAAGAGGAGAAAATAATGTTTCCCCTTCAAAGAAAATAGAAGTAATATTCAAGACAGTAAACGAAGGTGAAAAGAAAATACTGGAGCACAATCCTAAAATTTTAGATAAGCTTGCAAATGTTGAAAAATATGACTTTACACCTAATGTTGAAATTCCTGAACTTGTAGGATTCAGACTAGTTGAAACTACTGAAATATATGTTCCGCTTGCTGATCTTATAGACAAGGAAAAGGAAATTGCAAAACTTGAAAAGGATATAGAAAAAACTCAGAAGGAACTGGATAAGGTTTTAGGAAAGCTTTCAAATGAAGCATTTTTATCGAAAGCACCTCAGGCTGTTGTTGACAAGGAAAATGCAATTAAGGAAGAACTTGAAACTAAAATTGCAAAATTCAGGGAATCAATAAACCTGTATAAATAATTTGTGTAAAATAATGAAATTCTGATAAAATTTTATATTTCTGCTACTGGATGAAAAATTTATTAATCTTTAAAAAAAGTAAAAAATGTAGTATAATATAAAAAAGAAATTTTATACATGACATATTAAATGTATAAAAACAAAAAACTTACGAATGGATTAATTTCCGGGAGGGAGAACTTTAATGGGAGCTATGTTTTGGGCAATTGCTACGGCAGTATTTGCAATACTTGAAATTGTGATACCTGGTCTTGTTACAATATGGCTGGCTCTTGCCGCTCTAATTGTGACGGTATTTGCAGGATTTATAAATAATCCTACTGTGGAATTTGTTATTTTTGCGGTATTTTCATTGATTTTTGTAATATTTACAAGACCTGTTTTGAGAAGATACATTCAAAAGGCAGACAAAAAATTCAGTCCTCAAATGAAAGGTTCTGAAATAAAAATCGAAAAAGTTGTAAATACTGACAAACAGAAAAAGGAATATGAAGTAAAATTTAAAGGTTCCATATGGACAGGAACTAGTGATGAATTTTTTAAGGTAGGAGATATTGTCAAAATTAAAAATTTTGAAGGAAATAAGATTATACTTGAAAGAAAATAGTATCAGAAAAATATTTTAAATAAAACTTAGGAGGAGATTACAATGTTTCTTTTATTACCATTTGGAATAATAGTAATAGTAGCTGCGTTAATAATAATATTTAAGGCTATTAAAATTGTTCCTGAATCAAGAGTTTACATTATTGAAAAATTAGGAAAATATGACCAGTCGCTGTCATCAGGTCTGAATTTTATAAATCCGTTTTTTGACAGAGTTGCAAGGGTTGTTTCATTGAAGGAACAGGTTGTGGATTTTCCACCTCAGCCTGTAATTACAAAGGATAACGCCACTATGCAAATTGATACAATAATATATTTTCAGATAACTGATCCAAAGTTATATACTTATGGAATTGAAAGACCTATATCAGCTATTGAAAATCTTACTGCAACAACATTGAGAAATATAATCGGGGATATGACTGTTGACCAGACATTGACTTCGAGAGATGTAATAAATACAAATATGAGAGTTGAGCTTGATGAAGCTACAGATCCATGGGGAATTAAAGTAAACAGGGTTGAGTTAAAGAGTATAATTCCACCGGCTGACATAAGATCTGCCATGGAAAAGGAAATGAAGGCGGAAAGGGAAAAAAGAGCGAATATCCTTGAAGCACAGGCTAAAAGAGAATCTGCAATATTAGTGGCTGAAGGGGAAAAACAGGCGGCAATATTGAGAGCGGAAGCTAAAAAGGAACAGGCTATAAAGGAAGCTGAAGGGGAAGCGGAAGCTATTCTTTCAATTCAGAAGGCAAAAGCAGAGGCATTGAGACTTCTGAATGAAGCAAAACCTACGCCTGAAGTACTTTCATTAAAAGGAATGGAAGCATTTGAAAAAGCGGCTGACGGAAATGCCACAAAAATCATCGTTCCTGCAAATTTCCAAAATCTTGCAAGCACAATAACTGCATTTGCAGAATTAAATGAAAAAACTGAAAACTAATATAGTTCAGAAGTTAAGGAGTACTTTTAAAGCTGATATTTTTTCAGAATGTAGTAATGCTAAATAAATATTATTGTTAAATACAACAAAGTATGCTAAAATATTTAGGAAAAATAAAAATATGGAGGAAGAATAATGAGAAAAGTAATCGTAGCGGGAAACTGGAAAATGAACAAAACTGCAAAAGAGGCAGCAGAATTTTTTGCAGAATTTAAACCTTTAGTTGCAGATGTTAAAAATGCAGGGATTGTTATAGGGGTACCGTTTACAGCTTTAGAGACAGCAACAAGAGAAACAGCAGGATCAAATATTAAAATAGCTGCTGAAAATATGAATGCAAATGACAGTGGGGCTTATACAGGAGAAGTTTCTCCATTAATGTTAAAGGATTTAGGTGTTGAATATGTTATTTTAGGACACTCAGAAAGAAGAGAGTACTATGGAGAAACTGATGCCATAGTTAATGAAAAAGTAAAAGCGGCACTTAAACATGGATTAAAACCAATTTTATGTGTTGGAGAAAAATTGGAAGAAAGAGAAAATGGAACTACTGAAAAAGTAGTTGAAGAACAAGTAGTAGGTGGATTGAAAGATGTATCTGCTGAAGAAATGACAAATGTAGTAATAGCTTATGAACCTGTATGGGCAATAGGAACAGGTAAAACTGCAACTCCGGAACAGGCTCAGGAAGTTCATGCATTTATAAGAGGATTACTTGGAAAACTTTACAGTGCTGAAGTGGCTGAAAATGTAACAGTTCAGTATGGTGGATCAATGAATGATGCCAATGCGGCTGAGCTTATCGCTCAAAAAGATATAGATGGTGGATTAGTTGGAGGAGCAAGCTTAATTCCTGAAAAATTCACTGTAATAGTAAAAGCGGGAGATTCTGCAGTTAAGTAGTTAATGTATAATTTGCCGTAAATTCATAGGAGGAATAATGTTAGAAAATTTACTGGTAATAATTTTAGTAGTTTTAGCTATAATCATGATAGCTGTTATCCTGTTACAGCCTGACAGAAGTCAGGGACTTGCTAAAAATGCCAATATAGTAGACGAGGAAAAAGAAGGAATCGAAAAGTTTACTGAATGGATAGCAACAGCATTTCTAGTTGTAGCAGTATTGTTTCAGATAATAAGATAATAAAAAAATAATCAACTTGGTTTTATAAAGTTCTTTTTAGGAATTTAAAAACTGAGTTGATTTTTTATATGGCCAAAAATCCAGGAAAATGAGGAAATAGTGTAAAAGTAAAAATATTCACAGCAATTTCAGTTGTAAATAATCATATAAAGAAGTATAATATATAATATTAGAAAAGGAGTGTGGGAGTTATAATGAAACTAACTTATCTTGGCTTAAAATCTGACTTGAAGGAAATCCTTCCGGAAGAATTTAATAGGAACGAAGAAGTTTTATATGTATTTGAAAATACATCTTCGTTTTTTGAAATAAAAAGGGAGTACTTACAAACATTTCAGAACATTTTCAATAATTTTAAACTGATGAACAGCTATGATTTTTATGAGAAACTTTTTGAAACGGATAAAATTGTCATAAAGGAAGAAAAACAGGCTGTACTATTCTATAATTCATTGGATAAAAGTATAAAAAGAGAGCTGAAAATAAAGAATTACTATGATGCAATAGACATTGCATATAATTTTTATACACTTTTTTCTGAATTACAGGAATATAAAGTGGATTATTCAAATAAAGAGGAATTAGGACTTGAAAAATGGCAGGAAAAAACATTTGATGAGCTTGTTAAAATAAATAAAAATATAGAAAAAAAAGTACAGGAAAAAGGACTTATTTTACCTTATATGCTTAGAAGAAAAGAAAATATATCAGATGTTTTCATAAAAAAATATAAGAAAATATGTTTTATAAATAAGATTAAATTTACTCCATTTGAGAAAGAAATGATTGAAATTCTTGAATCAAAGGGAATAGAAATTGAAAATAAGATTCAGCTTGGGAAAAATGATTTTGATGAGGAAAAACTCCAAATAAAAGATAGTTTTTCACTACCTGAAAAGGAGGAATTTGAGAGGGATTTTGGTGTAAATATTGAAATTCATGAATATGAAAATAAATTTACACAGCTTCTGGGAATGATAAAAAAGCTTTCTTCCGATGATATTTCAGGTGAAGATGTAAAGGAATGTAAAATATATGATTTACAGGGAAGTATTGAAAATAATGAGGCAGATTATCATCTTCTGAATCAGTCTAAAATAAAATATAATCTTGAAATAACAATGCAGAAAACAAAAATTTATAAGGTTCTGGAACTTTTATACAATATTCTGGAAAATGTAAGGCCGGTTCATTTAAAAAATGGGGATGTACATTACATGTTTAAAGTTAAGGAATTTTATAATGCGTATAAATCAGATAATTTTTTAAATACTTTTGATCTTGGAAAAACTTATTCCTATTTCCAATCTTTTGCAAGGGAGGATTATAAATATATTTCGAAGGAGCAGTTAAGTAATTTTGTCAAAGAAAGTGAAGATGGGGAAAGTTTCCTATATAAAGATGAAGTTAAAGTACTTGCAGAATTTATGGGGGAATTGGAAAGAATATTGAATTTTTCCACTTTAAAGGATTTTGAAGATTATCTTTCGGAGCTCTTCAATAAAAATGATATTGAAGGAAGCAATGTCCGTGATAAATATTTTGAAGCACTTTCAGAAATGACAGTTCTGGAAGAATTTGATTTTGATGATTTGTGGGAAGGATTTTTTGGGAAAAATATATCTGCAAGCCTGCTGAAATTATTTTTGAAATATCTGGATAAAAAGGCTATAAGTCTTGATCTTGAAAAAATAAGTGAAGAAGATGTGGAGCAGTACAGTATAAATGATTTTTCCTCAATTTCAGAAACTTCTAAAAAAAATCTGATATTTTTAAATCTTCAGGATACGTTTCCTGAAGTAAAGGTAAATAATTTCTTTTTTTCAAAGATACAGAGGGAAAAAATAGGACTTCCTGTTTCAGAAGAAGAAAAAAAGGTTGAAAATTTTAAACTTATTAATAATATTTTGAATGCAGAAAATGTGTGTCTGTCGTATATTAAAAATATAGATGAAAATAAAGACTGCTCAGGAATTATTGAAGAAATAAGGCTGAAATACGGTAAGGAAGTAATAAAAAATGAAATACTGGA
This sequence comes from Leptotrichia sp. oral taxon 215 str. W9775, assembly GCF_000469505.1. NCBI lineage: Bacteria > Fusobacteriati > Fusobacteriota > Fusobacteriia > Fusobacteriales > Leptotrichiaceae > Leptotrichia > Leptotrichia sp. oral taxon 215. The sequence goes on from NZ_KI272837.1 coordinate 14,831, forward strand.
AAAGGATGAACTTGAATTTGTAAAAAGATATTTTACAGAAGATAAGTGGAAAAAGAGAAAAATAGGGAAATTTATAAAGTCTAAGCTGAAAAAGGATCTGGAAAGATTAAAGGATGCAAAATTGAATTTAGGATATTATTCATTTGAGAAAATAGAAAAGTTTGAATATGGATATTATCTTGAAAATATGATAGGAAAAACTGAAATAGAGGAAATTGATGAAAAGATTAACCCTCTGATGTTTGGTAGTATAATTCATTCTGTTTATGAAAAAATTGTAAAGGAAAATAAGGAAAAGATAGAAAAGTTTGAATATGATGCAGATATTAATGAAATAAGAAAAATACTGAATGAAGTACTTAATTCCTATGAATATAAAATGCCACAGGAATTTATTAAATTTTATAGGGAAATATCATTTGAAGAAATTGCAAAATCTATCAAAAAGTTTTTCAGGCAGTTAAAGGAGGAAATGCTGAATCAATCTGAAATAGAGATTTATTCTGAAGAAAAAGTAAGACTTGATAAAGAAAAAAATATTTATAAAAATGTATATATAAATGGAAGAATGGATTTATATATAAAAACAGCTATAGAAAAAATATTTGTAGATTACAAGTCAGGAAAATTAGATAAAAAGGAAAAAATAGAGGAGGCCCAGAGACAGCTTGACTATTATTCGATAATGCTGGAAGAAAATGATGGAAAAGAAATAAAAAAATGGATAGTAGATACATGGAATGGTGAAATAATAAAAGATGGGAGGGAAACTCCTTCACTGACTGAAGACGATATAAAAAATGTTTTAAAAAGATATTATGAAAATGAATATTACAGTATTGGAGAAGGAGAAAAAGAACCAGAAACGTTTAATTATAGAACATATAAAAATATATGCAGATGGAAAGATGAGGTGGATGGAGAAAATGAATAGGACAGTATTGAAGGCAAGTGCCGGAACAGGGAAAACGTACAGACTTTCCCTGGAATTTATAGCTAACCTTATAAAAGGAACAGATTATAGAAATATAGTTGTAATGACTTTTACAAAAAAAGCAACTGCTGAAATAAAAGAAAGAATATATGATTTTCTTTATCAGATTGCCTTTGAAGAATATAACTGGCAGGATCTTGAAAAAAATCTTAAGGAAATTTATGGATTAAAAGATTCCCAGATAAATAAGGAAAAACTTCAGGAAATATATTTTAATATTATAAGAAATAAGGATGAAATACGTATCTATACAATTGACGGTTTTACAAACAAAATATTTAAAAATACGATAGCACCTTTTTTTGGAATATATAATTTTGAGACTCTTGATGAAGAGGATGAGGAATTTTATGGAAATATACTTGGACAAATTTTAGAAAATGAAGATTATTTTGAAAAATTTCTATTTTTAGTAGAAGAGAAAAATGAAAAAAAGAAAATAACAACATATATAGATTTTATAAAAGATATACTAAATATACAGAATTATTTTATTTTGTCTGAGGAAAAAACTGATTTTGGTGAAAAAAAGGAAGATACAAGTTTTGTAAATTATCTTGAAGAGACATTTAAACATATTGAAGTGGTAGCGGAAGTAAAAAATAAAGGGAATAAAAGTGAGTATAATCCAGTAACATATTATATAAACAAGGATTTTCATAATATTTATAAAAAATTTAAAAATATTGATGAAATAATAAAGGATAAAATTGAAAATAAGAGGGAAAAGATAGATATAATAATGCAAAATTGGGGAGCTTTTTATGATAAGGGAGGCTTTAAAGTAAAAAATGGACAATCTGTAAAAGGAAAAAATGTAGAAGATTATATTGAAAAGATAGATAACTTAAAAGAACCTTTCATGAAAAGTCTGTCAAAAAATATATTTACACAAAAAGTAATTCCTCTCCATGAAAAAATGACAGAAATGGCAGAAATAATCTACAGTATTGCTGAAAATGAAAAGAGAAAGTCAAAGAGATTTACTCATAATGATGTTTCAGTTTACACATATAAATTTATTTATAACAAGGAACTTAGCTTTATTCAGGGAAACGGTGTTACAAAGAATTTCCTTGAACTGATTGGTGGAGAAATAGACACCATAATGATAGATGAGTTTCAGGATACAAGTGTTCTGCAATGGAAAATCCTGAGTTTATTAATGGAAAGTGCCAAAAATATAATTTGCGTTGGAGATGAAAAGCAGAGTATATACGGATGGCGTGGCGGAGAAAAAGAGCTGTTTGAAAAACTTGATAAAATAATAGATGGAAAAGTTGAAAATCTTGATAAATCCTACAGAAGCTATAAACAGGTTATTGAAAATGTAAACAGGATCTATGAAAACTATGGTGAAAACTGGGAATATTCACCTGTAAAATATAGAGATGATGAAGAATATCAGGGAGGATATTTCAGTTACTGTTTAAGAGAAATTCCTGATAAATCTGAAGTTGCCAAAACATACGAAGATATAGTAGACATGATTAAGAAAGGGAAAATAAAAAATCTTGGAAAAAGCTGTATTTTATGCAGAACAAATACCCAGATACAAAAAATTGTTGAAAGACTGAATGAGGAAAATATTCCTTATACATTAAACAATAATGCATCTATACTGAATCATGAAGCTGTAAACCCGTTGTATAAGCTGATAAAATATTTTGTATTTCATAACTTTGTATATTTTCTGGAATTTATGAGATCTGATCTTATAGGCTGTTTAAATGACCATGTGGGATATCTTCTTGAAAATAAATCAAAAATAGAAGAGTATATGAGGGATGAAAAAAATGAAACTTTTTCAGAATATGTTAACAGGCAGGAAGAAATTACAGCAGTAAGCCTTAAAAAATATGAAGAAATAGATAAAATGGAAAGAAATAATCTTCTTTTTTCAGATGTACTGTATAAAGTAAAGGAATTGAAAAAGTTGGCAAAAAATCTGAACAGTAAATATGAAAAGGAAAATTTTTCTCAAAAAATAATAGAAAATTTCAATGTGATAAATTTCTATTCAACAAACAGTGATATAAAAAATATATTCAATTTCTTCAATATACTTAAGGAAAATGATAATTTATTTGAATTTATAAGTTTTATGGAAGAAAAAAAGGATAAAATAACTCAGATGAGCAGCAGTGACTTGGAAGCAATAAATCTGATGACTATACACAAATCAAAAGGACTTGAATTTGATACAATATTTTATTATAAAAGTAAGAAAAATATAAGTGGATCCAATAATCTGGAAATCTATTTTGAATATGATGAAAAATTTACAAAGTTGAATAAAGTTTTATTAACTTTTGGAAAGTACAATAAGACCTTTATTGAGGGAGATTATAGTGATATCAGGGAAAACAGGGAATATAAAAAGGAAATGGAAGAAATAAATGCTGATTATGTGGCTCTGACAAGGGCAAAGAAAAATCTGATGCTATTTTTTGACACAAACAAAACAGTAGAAAAAGGTCTTGCTAAAAGGCTTATAGATGTTTATGGAGAAAATGAAGGATATGAATGTGGAGAAATTACTGAAAGTGAGAAAAAAATAGAGGATAATTTATCTGAAAATAATCAGCAGACAGATGAAAAGCTTAACAGAATAATGCCTTATTTTTCAAACAGCAAAGTAAATTTCCCTGTGAAAGATTTTAAAATAACACTGAAGGAAGAGTTTAAGAGAAAGAAAGGTCTTGCTATACACTATTATTTTGAACATATTTTAAATAATATTGAAGAAGATAAAAAGACAGCAAAATCAGCTCTTTTAAGCAGATATGGAAATATGCTTGGAAAGACTATTTTAACAGAAATCATTTCCAGACTGGAAGAGTTTATTTCTAAAAATAGGGATATCTACGATAAAAAATATAAAGTATATACAGAATTTGAAATATATGATTCAGAGGGAAATAAGAAAATTATGGACAGAATAAATATTGATGAAGAAAATAAGAAAATATATATTTTTGACTACAAGACAGGATATGAACCGTTAGAAAATGAAACATATATCCAGCAGATTGAAAATTACAAGCAAATACTGGATAAAAAACTTGATGGAGAATATGAAATTTATACAAGAATACTGGAAGTGTAAAAAAGAAAATAATCGTTACGAATCAGACTATGGTTCATAACGATTATTTTTTAATTTCATCTTTTATACAAGAAGAAATACAGCAAAGAAATGTGCTATACTTCCCATAAGTACAAAAAGATGCCATATCATATGGTTATATTTACAGATTTTCCACATATAGAAAATAGTTCCCAATGAGTAAAGAATTCCTCCTGCAATAAGAAAAGCCAATGAGATATTACTTATATTTGCACGCAATTCCCCCCATGAAAACACAATCATCCATCCCATAAACAGATAAAGGAGGGTGGAAAACAATCTGAATCTTCCTGTAAAAAAGGCTTTAAATGTTATACCTACTATACATATAATCCACTGAATCCAGAGTACAAGCATTCCTGTTGGAGATTTTACAACTAGAATCAGGAAAGGAGTATATGTAGCCGCTATCAAAATATAAATGGCTGAATGGTCCAGTATTTCAAAAACCATTTTTGCAGTTCCAGGCTTTAAACCATGGTAAATAGACGACATAGTGTAAAGTGTTATTAATCCAAGACCAAAAATGATAAAGGAAATAATGGCTGGAATACTGTTTACCCAGCTGGCCCTTATTATGAGAAGAATAAATCCAAGGATTGAAAGCCCTGCCCCGACAGTATGACTGACAAAATTGGCAATTTCTTCTTCATGGGAAGTTCCTTTTTCCAGACCCATTTCATTTTTTTGACAGCTTTTCTTTTTTAGATTTATATTATTTGAATTTTTCATTTCAGCTCCTTTCATCAGATATACACATATATCCGAGCTCTTTATCTTCTAATATTTTATACCTTTTAAAAGAAAAAATCAAATTTAAAATTAAAAGTTAAATTTTTTCATCAAATGGTTTAAACTGACAAGATCTTCCTTTGAAAAATTAGAAAATATTTCATTAATTTTTTCTATCTGTAAGGGCAGAATTTCAAAAATAGCTTTTCTTCCTTCAGCTGTCAATCTTATATGGGTAATACGTTTGTCAGTTTCAGATTTATTTCTGCAGATAAGGCCCATTTTTTCAAGTTTGTTTAATATATAGGTAATACTTCCGCTTGTAACTAATATTTTTTCCCCTATTTTCTGGGTTGTCTGCTCACCTTTCTGAAACAGCAGATCAAGGACAGAAAAATCAGTCAGGTTTAATCCAAATTCTGAAATATTTTCATTTAAAACTTTTGTGAAATAGCTGTTTACCTGAGTAAGTGTAATAACGGTATCTAGAAGCTCTTTATATTTTAGCATTTACATCACCTTATTATCTTAATTTCAAGATAATATTAGCAAATTATATTTTTTTTGTCAAACTATTATATATGAGCAAATATATTTAAAATCAGAAAAAATAGAATGTTGTGAAAGACAAAAAATAATTTTTAAAAAAATTAATTTATTTTTATGAGAAATAAATTTGACTAATATAAGTTTATACGATAAAATATTATCATTATCAAAATAAATTACTTTGAAAGGAAAAATAAAAATGATGATACATTATTTTATTGCAGGTGGGATTTTTATGTGGGGAATATTGCTGGCATCAATCTGTGGATTTGCAATAGTCCTCGAGAAATTATGGCTTTTTTTCACAAAGGAAAAAGATTATACAAATGAGTACAGAAGACAGCTATTTAAACTACTGCTGACAGAAAGCAAGGATGAAATAGTAAAAGTTACTGAAACAAAAAAGGATTCTGTATCGACGGTTATTACTAAAATAATGAAAAGTATAGATTTAGATTTAGATAAAATGGAAGATGTGGAAAGGGAGTATATTGAGGAAATAATACGTGAAGCTGTTCTGGCACAGACAGGGGAACTGGAAAAAGGAATGTGGCTTCTTGGAGCAGTTGTAAATACAGCTCCACAGTTGGGACTTCTTGGAACTGTTACAGGAATGATTGCTTCATTTTCTGCATTGACGGCAAATAACGCCGACAGTGCAAAAGCTGTTGCGGCTGGAATATCTGAAGCACTTTATACAACTGCTTTTGGACTGATTGTAGCTATCCCTTCCCTAGTTTTTTATAATTATTTTAACAGAAGGATAGATGCAATAATTCTTGAAATGGAAAGGGCGGCCCTACATTTTCTTACTAGAATTAAAAAGCATGAAATTGTTTGTAAAGGTGCTCAATTATAGAGTGTGTCATTAAAGAAAAGAATATTTCTATTTGTGAAAGGAATTAAAAAATGAAATTTGTAAACCGTAGAAGTAAGCAGAATACTGAAATATCAATGTTAAATCTGATAGATGTAATATTCATGCTTCTTATATTCTTTATGATTGCCACTACATTTAATAAATATTCGCAATTTCAGCTGTCAATACCTAAGTCTGATGCGAAATTTGATAAAAAGGAAGAAACCAGGGCAGAAATAGTAGTAGATAGAAATAGGAACTACTACATAAAAATAGGAGATAATGTAAAGCAGATTTCTCTGGAAGGTATTCCGGCTGAACTGGACAAGCTTCCAAAAGAACTTTTAGGAAATATTACAGTTACTGCAGATGAACATCTGGAGTATGGAACTATAGTGGAAACAATGGCAAAGTTAAAAAATAAGAATATAAAGAACATCAATCTTAATATACAAAAAAATAATAAATAAAATACAACAAATGAAGAAAGGAGAAGTGTGACAAATGTATATTAATGTCACACATAGGTGAAACTTATGTTAAAAAAAATTGCAATTTTCAGCTTGATTTTAGCTGCTTTTTCTCTATATGCAGAAGGGGAATATGAAGGAAAACTTCAGGAAACAGTTGTTACAGCGACAGGATTCAGCGATAATATCGAGAATCAGATAAAAAATATTACTGTTATTACATCTGAAGATATTCAGGAAAAGGGTTATAACAATGTGGAAGATATATTGAAACAAGCTCCTGGAGTAAACATAACTCAGACAGGATTTGGATCTGCTGTTGATATAAGAGGACAAGGAAGATTTGGACTTGGAACAAGTGGAAATGTTTCTAAGGCAGTTTCTTCAGTAAAGGTTCTTATTGATGGTGATATTGCAATGGATACAATAGATGCTTCCCATGCCTATATTCCTTTAAACACAATATCAGTTAATGATATCGAAAGAGTTGAAATAATAAATGGTGGTGGAACTGTACTTTACGGAAGTGGAACTAGAGGTGGAGTTGTAAATATTATTACTAAAAATAGAACGAAAGAAGGAGCTTCAGGAAAAGCTTATTATCAGAACAGTTCTTATGGAACAAATAAGCTTGGATTTGATGCGGGAATAAACTTTAACAATAAATTTATTATAGATTTAGGATATGAAAATACTAATGGAAAAGGTTATAGAAAAGGGGAAAAGGAATCATATGATTATTTAAAAGGTGGTTTAAAATATAATATAACTGATAACCATAGTTTAAAATTTAAGGCTGCAAGATATAATTCAGAGGAAACTTTTGCAGGAGCATTGACTGAATCACAGCTTTTAAATGACAGAAAACAGTCTGGGGATTTAAGCCACATGGAAGTTGAAAGAAAAGAATACAGTTTAGGTTATGATGGTAAAATTACTGATGCTTTTAGACTTTCATTGTTAGGTTATAGACAAAATACAGATAAATTATCACCAGGAACTCCTACAACATTGTTTAAAGATACAAAAAAAGGGATAAACTTTAAAGGGAATTATGAACTGGAAAATGGAAATATAATTTTTGGATATAACTATATTGACCATGAAGGAAGCAGAAGACAGACTATATTTGGAACTCCTATAATAAGTGTAGATTTATCTAAAAAAACAAATTCTTTTTATCTGTTAGGACGTCATAAAATAGCTGGTAATTTAGAAGGAACAGCCGGATACAGATATGAAAGGGCAGAATATGAAACAAATAGAAAAGTTCCTGCTTCTGTTATGAGAATGGGAGGAAGAGTAATTAATATACCTGGAAGAGAAACAGTAGGAACTAAAAAGGAAAGTAACAGCGCTTATGAATTAGGTCTTAATTATAAATATTCTGATACAGGAAATGTATATGTAAAATATGAAAGAGGATTCAGATCTCCGGCGGCAACAGAATTTGTTGACTATGCACCGGGAGCGAGAACTTATACATTAAACAATATAAAAACAGAAAAATTTGATACATATGAAATAGGATTTAAAGATATGTTATGGAATTCATTTGTGAGTGCAACAGCATTTTACACAAAAACAAATAATGAAATCTATTTAAATATGGATCATGGAGTTACATCAGGACCGGCTACAGCAAGATGGACTTTCCATAATTTGAAGGCAACAGAAAGAGCAGGAATAGAATTGTTTGCTGAACAGTATTTTGGAAAATTAAGAGTAAATGAATCCTTCTCTTATGTAAATGCTAAAATTAAAAAGGTTGGCGATGATACACTGGCATCAGCTACTCATAAATTTACAGATGGTCAGAAAATACCAGGAGTTCCTTCAGTAAAAGCAACACTGGGAGTAGATTATGAAATAGTTGATGGGCTAAGAGCAACAGCTGATTTAAACTATTATTCAAATGCTGTTGATAACTACAATAAAAAAATACCTTCTTATTCTACAACTGATTTAGGATTAAAATATAAACATCAAAGTGGATTTGGATTAACAGCAGGAGTTAAAAATGTATTTAATAAAAAATATAATGTAAGTCAGACAACAAACACTCTTACAGGCCTTACAACTTATTCACCTGCAGATGAAAGAACATACTTTATAGGAGCAAGCTATGAATTCTAGCATAAATATGAAAAGAATATATTTAGCATTGTCACTGCTTCTGATTATATTCATATTTATAGCACTTTCCCTTGGAGATACAAAAATATCAATAAAGGAAATAATGGGTCTTTTGACAGATAAAAATTTCATAGATGAAAGAAATATAAGATCAATACTTTTTGATGTGAGATTACCTAGAATATTTATGGCAATCCTGATAGGAATGCTGCTGGCAAGTTCTGGGACAGTCGTACAGACTGTTTTCCAGAACCCTCTGGCAGACCCTTATATAATTGGAATATCTGCAAGTGCCACTTTTGGTGCAGTAATTGCATATATGCTCAATTTATCTGATGTAATGTATGGAATATTGGGATTTGTAACTTCAGTAGTCGTTTCCCTTATTATATTCAGGCTTTCAAAATCTAAAACAAAAACTGATATAACAACATTGCTGATTGTAGGAATAGCTATTTCCTCCTTTCTGGGAGCCTTCACCTCCTTCAGCATGTACATGATAGGCCAGGATTCCTTCAGGATAGTGGCATGGATGATGGGATATGTAGGAGCCGCATCGTGGATGAAAGTTTCTATTCTCATAGTTCCCCTTGCTATATCAATTATGTACTTTTATCTGAAAAGACACGAACTGGATCTTTTACTGAGTGGAGATGAGGAAGCTCATTCCCTGGGACTGAATGTAGGAAAATTAAAGAAAAATATGCTTATTGTTTCATCCCTGATTGTGGGATTTTCAGTAGCATTTACTGGAATGATAGGTTTTGTAGGTCTTATTGTGCCTCACACTATAAGATTGATAGCAAAAAGCAGCAGCAATACAAAGCTGATTCCATTATCTACATTAGGTGGAGGACTATTTTTACTTGTATGCGATACAATCGGAAGAACGGTGCTGAATCCTGTTGAAATTCCAATAGGAGTTGTAACTGCATTTTTTGGAGCTCCTTTTTTTCTGTATCTTGCAATAAGAAGAAGAGGTGTATAAAAAATGAAAAGAGATATTTCAATAGAAAATGCCAGTTTCAGTTATGGATTAGGTGAGGAAAATCTTCTTGACAAGATAAATTTAAATATAGAAAAAGGAAAATTTATAGGAATTTTAGGGCCTAATGGCTGTGGAAAATCAACACTTTTAAAGGTGATATTAAAATATCTGAATCCAAAAGAGGGAATTATTAAAATTGAAAATAAGGAACTGAAGGAATATACCCAGTCGGAGCTTGCTGAAATATTAAGCTTTGTTCCCCAGAAGTCATCCCTTACAATGCCTTTGACAGTGGAAGATGTTGTCTATATGGGAAGAGTTCCTTATATGAAAAATAAGTGGACAGGATTTGACAGGGAAGACAGGGAAAAAGTGGAAAAAATAATGCAGATGCTGAAAATAGATAAATTTAAAAATAGAGTTGTTTTTTCACTGTCGGGAGGAGAATTTCAGAGGGTTCTTCTGGCAAGGGCATTAGCCCAGAATACAAATATAATGCTGCTTGATGAGCCTACTTCAGCTCTTGATATGAATTATGCACTGGAAATAATGAGACTTACTTCATATTTTGTAAAAAATGAAAGCCTTACAGCAGTAATGGTGCTTCATGATCTGAATCTGGCTTCAATGTACTGCGACAGCATAATATTACTGAAGAATGGAAAAATAGCATATGAAGGTACTCCAAAGGAGCTTTTCAGGCCTGAAATTCTGGAAGAGATATATGGATTTAACTGCGAAGTGATAGAAAATAACGGTTTTTCTTATGTAATACCGAATAAGATTTAGGAGGCAAAAGCAATGAAAAATATTAAAATAGGAAAATTGGCAAAATATAGTTTATTTATTTTAGTCTTACTATTTGCAGTTTTTTCATGCGGTAAAAAGGAAAATGAAAAAGCCAATGCAAATACTGAAACCAAAGTAAATGATAAAAGTGGGAAAAAATATGACAGAATAGTTGTTCTTGATCCGGCAGTTATTGAAATGGTATATCTTCTTGGAGGTGAAGATAAACTTGTAGGAATTGCCAGACTGGAAAATTCTAAAATCTGGCCTGAAGAAAAAACAGAAAAACTTGAAAGTGTCGGAACATTTATAAATCCGTCGCTGGAAAAAATAATAGCATTGAAACCGGATTTAGTAATTACAGCTTTTCATTCATCAGATGCCATTGATAAAAATTTAAATTCTAATAATATTGAAGTTATAAAAGTACAGGCAAACTCAATAGAGGATATATTTAAGAATTTTCAGAAAATAGCAAAAATTCTTGGAAAAGAAGAAGAGGCGGAAAAAATAATTGCTGAAAAAAGACAGAAAATAGAAGAAATTAAAAAAATGGTCAAAGATGAGCAAAAAGGTTTATTTATACTGGCACCTACACCAATGAGAGTTTTTGGTAAAGGAACATTGCCTAATGATATTATGGAAATGCTGAAAATTAAAAATATTGCGGCGGGAATGGAAGGAATGAGTCCTACTTTGACACCGGAATACATAATAAAAGAAAATCCTGATATAATTCTGACATTTGTAAAGAATCCTCAGGAAATAGTGAAGGCAAATCCTCAGATAAAGGACATCAATGCAATAAAAAATAGTAAATTCGTTGTTTTGGAAACAGGTCAGATATTAAGGGGATCGCCTAGAATGATAGATTATATAGCTGACGTTTATCAAAAGACGAAATAAATTTTTTAAAAGTTGTAAAGAAGGGGAAAAAATGAAATTTTATATAATTTCAATAATTTTAAATATAATAGCTCTTTTTATTCCGGTAGTTTACTATACTTCCGGTGGCGGAGGAAAAGGGAAGGAACAGGATGAAACAGTAACTGTAAATTTAAATGAAAATATATTTAATGATACTTCCCAAGGAGCAGGGCAGAAAAGCGACGGAGCGGGAATTTCTGCTAAAGGTAATGATAATACAGGAATTCAACAGACAAGTCCAGTTTCTCAGCCACAGGAAAAAATAAATACAGTTAACAGCCAAAATAATCAAAAGGTTGATACTGTATCACCAGTTTCGCAAAATAAGACAGAACAGCCAAAAGCTTCAAAGTCTGATAATAAACCACCAGTTTCACAAGGTTCCTCTCTATCAGCGGTTCAGCCTTCAGGAAATACTGGGAAAGCTGTACAAAGTAGCGGAAATACATCAGGAAATGCAAAAAGTTCAGCTTTGGCAAGTGGAAGTACGGCAGGTGCAGGTCATTCAGGAGAAGGAAGCGGACACCATACAAATGCCGGTAGTGGAAATGGTCACGGAAGCTCAGAAACTGGAAAAACTTCAGGTGGCTCTGGAGGAGGTTCAGGTGGAGGCCGAGGAACAGGGACAGGTAGTGGGGAAGGTAAAAATACAGATGTATGTAATGAAGGAAAAGATTTTACAGTATCATATAATCCAAACCTGAAATATCCTGTTGCTGCACAAAGACTTGGGAATAAAGGGGTTGTTGTAGTTATGGTAAAACTACGTTTCAATAGCAGCGGTTCAGTCAGTGTAATTTCAGCTTCAGGAGGAAGTGGAGTATTTCAACAGGATGCAAAAAGTGCGGCAAGCAGAATAAAAGTAAATATAAAAAATCCTGACACATTAAAATGTACAATATCAAAGCCGTTTAAATTTGAATTGAAATAATTGGATATTTAAAAAATAAAAAATACAATAAAAACAGAAAATGGAGGAAAAAATAATGATGAAAGAAATTTTAGAACATATGAACCATGAACATAAGGATGTACTTCCGCTATATGTACGTCACTTCAATAACAGGGGGGAAGAAGTTAAGGAAGCGGAGCTGCTGGATGTAAATGAAGAGGAAATGACTTTAAAAGTGAATGGAAGTGAAGAAGTAAAAGTAAAACTTACTAAAAAAACAAAGCTTGAAGAGTTACATATGGAACTTGTAAAAATGGCTAAAATGGCAAGAGAAGCATTGGGAATACCGAGAGAAGTTCCCTGTAAACATGCAGAAGAAAAATAGCAGTATCTGGAGTGGGAAAATACATCCAGGAGCGGTTAAAAAACAGGAGAGAAAAAAGATGTTGAATAAAATTTTAGATCATATGAATAACGATCATAAAGATATACTGCCATTGTATGTTAAGCATTTCTGCAAGAGGGATGATGTAACAGAAGCAAAGCTTACAGATGTAAATGAAGAAGAAATGACCCTTCTTGTCAATGGAAATGAAACAGTCAGCATAAAATTTACCCAAAGGACAGAATTAAAAAATATTCATCTTGAAATGATAAAAATGGCTAAAATAGCAAGAAAAACTCTGAATGTTGATACACCTGAAAAATTTAAGGAAAAGGGGCATTCTGAAGAAGAAAGAAATAAGCTTGAAATAAGTGGATTTATTGATAATTTTAGTTCTGTTATATTAGGGACAGTATCTCCGGAAGGAAATCCTATTGTGGGTTATGCACCATTTTTCAGATATCAGGGGGATAACTATATTTTTATCAATGAAACGGAAGAATATTTTACAAGCTTGAAAAATAATGGAAAGGTGACTCTCCTGTTTATAGAGGATGAGTCTTCTGCAGTTATGATTTCAATGAGAAAAAGGCTTACATATAAAGCAGAAACAGAGTTTGTGGAAAAAGGTAAAGGGTATGAAGAAATTTTAGATAACTTTCAGAAGGTGGATATGGCAATTCAGATGACTAGAAATATACCTGTCTTTCATCTTCTGAAGGTAAAGTTTTTGAACGGAAGGTATATAAATGGACCAAGAACAGCCTTTGACATAAGTGAAGATAGAAAAGTTACAGAAGTACAGCTTGGAGCTGTAGGACATCCCAGTGAAAAACAGGATGAGAATATAACTGAGGATGAAGAAAAAGGGAATTTTACAAAAAGGTTTAAATCCCATGCAGATTCAAGTGGGCTAGTTTCAAATCATTTTAGAAAAAATAAAAAAATGATAACAGAAACTGAACTTTTCAAGCTGTTGGAAAATCCTGCCAAAGAAAAGGAAGGAGTAATATATGTACACGTTCCTTATTGTGATAAAATATGTTCCTTCTGTAATCTTAATAGGAAAAAATTAGATAATGATCTGGAAGATTACACAAATTTTCTTGTATCAGAATTTGAAAAGTATGGAAAAACTCCGTATATGAAAAGTAAGGAAATAAAAGTAGTCTTTTTTGGTGGAGGAACTCCTACAATATTGAAGGAACATCAGCTTGAAAAAATATTTAAAAGCATACATGAAAACTATAATCTGTCAGATGATTGTGAATTTACCCTTGAAACGACCTTACATAATCTGAATTTGAATAAAATAAAAATTCTGGAAAAATACGGAGTAAACAGATTAAGTGTAGGGATACAGTCATTTGCTGAAAAGGGAAGAAATATGCTGAATAGGACATTTACTAAGGAAGAAGCAATAAGAAGGCTTAAGGAGCTAAAGGAAAACTTCAGTGGAATGGTCTGTACAGATATTATATACAACTATCCTGAAGAAACTGTGGAAGAAGTTATGGAGGATGCAAAAATTGTAACTGATTTGGAAATAGACAGTACAAGTTTCTATTCACTTATGATTCATGAAGGTTCAAAAATGTCAAAAGATATAAAGGAAAATACATTTGAACTGAATTATCAGCTGGAAACCGACAGAAAACTTCACCATGCTTTCCTTGAAACATTGCTGGCAACAGGAGAATATGAAGTAATGGAACATACAAAAGTTGTCAGAAAAGGAAAAGACAGGTATAATTATATAAGATTTACACATAAAGGAGCCGACATACTGCCAATAGGAGTCGGAGCCGGTGGAAAGATTGCCGATACTGATATTTTCAGGATAAATAATGAAAAGGCATTTTATATGCTGTCAGAAAATACAGAAGAGGAAAATAGATTTAAAAGAATAAGTGGATTATTTCAATATCCCAAAGTATATTTTACAGACTTGAAAAAATATGTTTCAGAAGAAGTATTTGAAGGGCTTTATAAATTATTTAAAAATTTTGAAGCCAAGGGATATATGAAAGTATATGATACACACACGGAACTCACAACAGAAGGGATTTTCTGGGGAAATAATATAAGTAGTGTTATTTTGAAAAAATGTCTGGGAGGAAACAGAAATGAAAAAGCTGGTAATATTTTCCACATTGACGGGAAATACAGAAAAAATAGCTAATGCAATATTTTCAGTAATTGAAGGAGATAAGGAATTATTAAATGTAAAAGATTCAGATAAAATAAATCCTGATGATTATGATAAAATAATAGTTGGATACTGGGTTGACAAAGGTGATGCTGATGAAAAAATGAAAGCCTTTATGTCAAAAATAAGAAACAAATCAGTGTCGGCATTTGGAACACTTGGAGCAAAATCTGATTCTGAGCATGCAAAAAAATGTATGACTGCAGTGCGGGAATTTCTTGAATCCAATGGGAACAAAGTTGAAAGGGAATTTATTTGCCAAGGTGCTGTTTCTCCGCAGCTGATTGAGAAATTTAGAAAAATGACTAAAGAAGGGATCCTTACAGGTCATCATGCTGCAACTCCTGAAACTGAAAAAAGATGGGCAGAAGCTGCAAAACACCCTGATGAAACTGATATTGAAAATGCGAAGAAAATATTTGCAGGATTGTAATTACTAAATTTTAAATAAAAAGGCTGATTTAAAATAAAAATTTGAGAATAATATGAAAAATTATATTTATGAGTTTTCTATAATTTCACAATGCAAAGCAGGAAATGAATTTAGAAAAAGTCATCTGTTCGAGTCTTTAGACGAGTTTTTGACTTTTCCTTAATAAATGACTATTTTATATAAGTGAAATTCTAGTAAATGAATAAATATATTTTTCATATATATTTTCTTTTATGGTAACCTTTTTTCTTAAAAATTTATGAATTTAGAAGAATGAAAATTTTTCTAGTTGACAATTTCAAATATTAGTGGTATACTTTTAAAGTAATTTTGGCGACATGGTCGAGGGGCTTAGGCAGAGGTCTGCAAAACCTTGTACACCAGTTCGAATCTGGTTGTCGCCTCCATATTTTTTTGAGGATACTAACATTTGATTAGTATTTTTTATTTAATAATATTATAAAAAATGTACTGACCCCAAAAAGTTGGACACAAGATTGGGGGTACAGTACATCGACAACCTTAAAAAGCTTATTCAGCTTGGAATCTCTTAAGGTTATCGAACTTTTTTCACCCATACTCTCGGCAAAGAGCCATTAATTTTTTAACTATTCCAATTTTCTAATTTATAAATTTTTTTATCGTTTTTATTCTCAAATTTGTTCGTATCATAATCTTTTTTATCTAACTCTATCTTTTTAAAAATATCTAAAGCTACATCTCTTTCAAATATCTCTTCAATTTCATAATTTTTTTCTATAATTTCTATTTTTTCAGCGATTTTTTTTATGAAAAAATCATATTCCTGAACAACTTCTTTTTTTAAATATTGAAAAAATTTATTCCATAATTCTCTTCCTATAAAAAATATTATATTAATTTTATTTGTAACTATTAATTGTAATAATTCTTCAAAAATTTTTTCCCTTTTTTCTATATTTTTATATATTTCTAAATCATAAATTCTTAAAAGGCCTTCTACATCTTCCCTCTTATCTTCATTTATCCAATTAATAAATTCTCTTAATGAAATATCATATGGCTTTTTCAATTCATTTCTTTTTAAAACTTCCAAAATAACTTCATCCCATAATTCAGAATTTTGATGATGATATCCCATCCAATATAAAGGTTGTGAGTAACCGCAATATATATTTAAACATTCTTCTAAAATATTCTCTTCTATTAACTTATCTACAATTTCAGGTATATTCTGATTTATTTCTATTCCTAATACTTCTTTTTGTATTTCATTTGGAATATTATCTATATTTAATGAAATTGCTTTTATCCATTTCACATCATTCCTATCGCTTTTTAATAAATTTAATATCATATTTTTTTCATCATCATATAAATCATTCCATCTATTAACAGCTATCCAAATACTTACAGTTAGTATAAATGTGGACTCTGTTTTTAAAATTTTTTGAAATAGTTCTTTTCTACACTCGTCCTTCTTTTCTATTCCTTCTAATAAATAAATCATAACCCAAAAATGATGTTTATATGGTTCTGCAAATTTCTTTGATTCCTCTAAAAAATCATAAAACTCTTCAGTATTGGGGATTTCAAACTGCTCTAACCAAACAAGCCATTTTTCTGCAAATTCAATAACTTTCTTTTCTTCTGTTATATAATCTAATGAAAAAATTGCATCCTTTGTTAAAGTAATATTATTCATAGTTGCATATTCAAAAGAACAATTGTCAAAATAAAATTTTAAAATTCCAAACCATCTTTCCCACATTTTTTTCTTTAAATCTTCTTCTGTTTCTGAAATTTTTAATGAATAATCTGATAAAAAATAACGTATTCTTAATACTAAAACTATGTTTGATAAATTTTTTAAAATTAAACTTCTAATTTTATTTTTAAATTCAAGAGTATATTTATCCCAAATTACAACTGCATTTATAAGTATACTAAAAATATAATCAGGATGTTCATAATTAACTAAATATTTATCAATTTCATTTAAATTATAAGCATATCTTTCAAAAATTTTCCCAATTGCAATACTACGAATAAAAATTTCGTCATATTCTAGACCTTTTTCTAAAATTTCTAAACTTGCTTGTGGTTCATTTATCAAACCAAATATTTCTTCAGAAGAAAGATTATCATTTAAATTTTTACTATTAATATTATTTGATTGGGAAATATTCCAATTAAAATACTTTTCAAATTCTTCTCTTGTATTTAAATCATAATATGCTATCCCTTTATTCCATCTAATTTGTCTATTAACAGAAATCTTATATATAAAATCATACTGCTCTTCTTCTGATAATTTTGACAAAATTTCAAAATTATTACTAAAAAAAGTTACCACTTCTGCCTTTACACTTGGAAAAATATCATCTAATCCGTTTAAAATAATACTTTTTAACTCCTCATCTAAAGTTTTTTTATATAATTTTTCAATAAAATCTAATGTACAAAGATTCATATCTGAAAACGGAAAATATAAAAGCTTTTCTATTTTAACTATTAATAATTCCTTTTTTTCTCTCGTTTCCCTATATTCTTCTTCAAGTAACATATAACTTGCATAATGATATATTGGGTGTGTAAAAGTTAGTTCACCATTGTAATCTTCTTTTATCAATCCTCTTTTTTTTAAATAATCAAACTCTTTTTGATATTCACTATCCCATTCATCATTAATATTACTTTCTAAATTTAAAAATTTTTTTAATTTTTTTTCATAATTTTTAATATCATTTTTAGTGTTCAAAATATTTTTTAATCTTTTTTTTGAAATGGATTTATTAGTATTACAAATCATTCCTAATTTAATAAAAAATTCTATTGCTAAATCTCCTCTTTCTCTTATTATTCCTGCAATTGTTTCAGAATCAATCATTGCCATTTTAACAATTTCTTCTAGAGATTTTTCTTTTAATTCTTCTTTTTCTATACTATTAAAAATATTTGTAATATGTCCAAATTGCAAATTTTTTTCCTTTTTATTTAGTTCTCTTGAAATTTTATTATACATCTCTTCCATTTCTATTGAATTATTAGTGTGTAATTTCCATAATTTCTTTACTTCATCGCTATTTTTATTTGTCAAATCAATCCATTCATATTTATTAATTTTACAATCTTCTATTTTATTTTTTTTCATTGTTTCAAACAAAATATCTTTACGAGTTGTAACTATTAACTTTCTGTTATTCATTTTACTAACTTCGTTTACTAATTCTCGAAATTTTGATAAAATATTATTCTTATTTGTAGAAACTTCTACATTACCGAATGGATCCTTTAATATTAATAACTTATTTTGTATTTTTCTGTCATTAATACCAAAAGAAAAAATTTCTTCATTTGAATCAATTATTTCATAATTTTTATCTTGACGATATTCTTGAGCAATCTCTTCTGCTAACTTGGTTTTTCCACAATATGTAACACCAGTCAAAAGTAGGACTTTATTTTCTTCTAATATATCTATACATCTACGTTTTTCTACTCGTTCTATATAGTATTTTGGCCTTTGAAAATATTTATTCGTTCTATACTTATCAATTATTTTAATTATTTCTTCTGTAATTGAATTGTCAGTTCCCATATTTTCAAACATTAACTTTTTCATTTCATCTACAATTAAATTTATACTATTTTCAGGAATATGAAAATTCTTTTGAAAAAGTTTAGTTATTTCATCTTTTAATTTCTCTTTGTCAAAATTTTCTTGTATTTCCACTCTACTTAGTGCTTCTTTCAAATTATTATCTTCTAAATTCTCAATATACTCTCTCTGAAATTTTTCTCTTTCTTCTTTTAATTTCACTCCGTCTGCTTTCACTTTTTTTAGTTTTTCTTTAATTTTTGTTAATTCTTTTTTTGTTAAATTTTTTTTACCTTTATCGGTAAAAATATAAGTATCATCTTTACATCTTCCTGAAGTCATAAAAATTATTTTTCTATTTTTACCTTCAACTAATTTTTTTAATAAGTGAATATCTAATTTATTGCCTTCAAAGTTACTTAACCATTTACAAAATTCTTCTATAGTTATTTGTTTTCCAATTTTATTTTTAGACTGTAAATCTATTATGTGATTCTTGTCTAAAATAATCTGAGCATCTTCTTCATTTTGTTTTTCTATATATATTTCCAAATCTTTTTCATTAATATATTTTAATATACAATATATTGTTGCTATTTCTTGATACTTAAATCCTTCTAATAAATGTTTTATTTTGTTTCCCATACTTTTTACCTTCTTTATTAAATTATATTTTTATTAACTAACTTCCATCCAATATCTTCTTCAAAAACGTCTTCCTATGATACCTACAAGCCCCTTTTTCAAGTAAAATCTCCCTATGTTTCTTAGTCCCATATCCTTTATGTTTCTCAAATTCATACTCAGGAAATTCTTTTGCTATTTCACAAAGCATTCTATCCCTTGTAACCTTTGCCACAATCGAAGCTGTCGCAATAGCTAACGATTTTCTGTCTCCTTTTAACAATAAACATCCGCTCTTCTTGATATTCTCTGATTAAATAGTTGCCATCAACTAAAACTATATCAAAAGCTTATTTTGTAACTGTTTGAAGAATTGTACATCTCATTGCAAGAAATGTTTTATAAAAATATTTACTCTCATCAAATTCTTAACTTTTCTGATTTATATACTAATGTTATTATATTCTAAATAAAAAACAATAGCAATAAAAAAATTCATAACATGCTTTAAATTCAGTTTTGGCATTTTTTTATAGAAAAAAATTGAAAAGTTTGGTAAAATATAAATTGATAAAGTTTCTAGAGAGAAATTTAATACATGGGAAATCCTAACAAAAAAGTAGAGAAATTATAAGAAAAAATAGCATAAATACAGAAAAACTGAAAGCAGTTCTGCTTACAAGGAAATTATCATATGATTTAATTTTAGCCATTTGGGTAGGTATAATTGGAATAGGTGGAATCATTGTGTATTTTTTAAGCCTTTCTGATAAAAATTCTGAACAGACACCTATTCCTGAAGCTACTTTACTGATGTTTATATTATGTACTATAATTTTTATTTTTAATTTAGTAGTTTTTATAGAAAAACCAACTGTTTATCTTTATGAAGACGGTTTTATGACAAGCAGGGAAAAAGAAAAATCAGGAAATACTTGAACTTATAACTGGAATTGCTTCAATGCTTCCACTTATAGGAGCGGTTTTTGAAAAAATTATTCCGGAGAATTCTGAAAAAATATATACTTCTTTAAAAAAATGTGAAATACTTTTGACAAAAAATTATATAAAAATAGAAGATAAGATTTACAGTTGTTCAGAAAACAGGATTTTTATAAATAAATATAGAAATCTCATAATTTCTGACTTAAATGACAGAATAGTCGAACAGATATTTCTTAATTCAATTACAAGACCTGATTTATTAGCTGCACTGGTAAATCATTTCTATTTCGAAGAAAAGTAATAAAAATAAAAGAAAACAGGTAGGATAAAAATGGGAAGACTTATAATTATAGAAGGTACTGACGGTAGCGGAAAACAGACACAGACAGGACTTTTATATGAAAAATTGTGTGAAATAAAGGGTAGGGAAAAAGTAAAGAAGATATCTTTTCCAAATTATGAAAGCAAAGCTTCTGAGCCTGTAAAAATGTATCTTGCAGGAGAGTTTGGGGAGAAGGCTGACAGTGTGAATGCCTATGCGGCTTCAGTTCTGTTTTCAGTAGACAGATTTGCTTCATTTAAGATGGAATGGGAAGAATTCTATAACAATGGAGGTGTTGTACTGAGTGACAGATACACAATTTCCAATATGATTCATCAGGCGTCTAAAATTAAGGACAGGGAAGAGAGGGAAAAATATCTTGACTGGCTGGTGGATCTGGAATGGAATAAAATAGGAATTCCAGAGCCTGATTTAGTATTTTTTCTGGATATACCTTTTGATGTCAGTCAGAAACTTATGAAGGACAGAAGAAATAAGATAACAGGTGAAAAAGTAAAAGATATACATGAGCAGGATGCAGAATATTTAAGGAATGCCTATAACATAGCAAAGGAACTGGCTATGAAATATAAATGGAATATTGTGGACTGTGTGGAAAATGATAAACTGAGAAGTATTGAAGAAATAAATGGCAGAATGATGGAAATTATTCTGGAGAAAGGGATATAATATGATAAGTGTTTTAAAGGGAATGAAGGATAGACATTCTGATGATGTTAGAAAATATGATTTTATAGTTGATACAGCAAAAAAGGTTTTTTCAAAATATGGATTTGAGAGAATAATAACTCCAATCCTTGAGGAAACTGAGCTTTTTAGAAGAAGTGTCGGAGATGAAACAGATGTGGTGTCAAAAGAAATGTATGAATTTAAGGATAAAGGAAACAGAAGCGTGTCAATGCGTCCAGAAGGAACAGCGGGAGTTGTAAGAGCCTATCTTGAGGCCGGTCTGCACAAATCAGATCCAATTGTAAAATGGTTCTATAACGGGCCTATGTATAGATACGAAGCGCCTCAGAAGGGAAGATACAGGGAATTTCATCAAGTTGGAGCAGAAATATTTGGAATAAGAAGTCCTTATCTTGATGCAGAAATAATAAGAATGGGATGTGAATTTCTGGAAAAACTGGGAATAACAGGATTGACAGTTGAAATAAACAGTCTTGGAAATATAGAATCAAGAAAAAAATATATTGAGGATTTGAAGGCTTTCATGGCTGAAAGGCTTGATAAACTAAGTGAAGATTCAAAAAAAAGATATGAGAAAAATCCTTTGAGGGCATTAGATTCCAAAGATAAGGGAGATCAGGAACAATTTAAGGATGCTCCGAAACTGTATGATTATCTGGATGAAGAAAGTAAAAAGTATTTTGAAGATACAAAAAAATATCTTGAACTGCTGAATATAAAATATGTTGAAAATTCTAAACTTGTAAGGGGACTGGACTACTATTCAGATACTGTATTTGAGATAAAATCTGATAAACTTGGAGCTCAGGCGACTGTTCTTGCAGGTGGAAGATATGACAGACTTCTTGAAATTCTTGATAATGTGAAAATACCTGCAATAGGATTTGCGGCAGGAATGGAAAGAATAGCAATGCTTATGGATGAAAAACTTGTTGAAAATAAGGAAAATGGAGTATATGTAGTATATTTTGATGATACGAAGGAATATTTTATAAAAACTCTGGAAGAATTAAGAAAAAATGACATTAAAGCAAGTTTTGACTATAATCCAAAAAGTTTTGGAGCCCAGATGAAAAAAGCAAATAAAATCAATGCGGAATATGTGCTGATTTTAGGGGAAGATGAGCAGAAGGAAAATGTTGTCACATTGAAAAAATTCAGTACAGGGGAGCAGGAAAAGTATTCCCTTGATGAAGTGATAGAAATAGTTAAATAGAATTAATAAAAGTTGGTATACCTGAAAATCATAAAAAGGGGGGGATTTTATGTGGATACACCACTTGACACATATAGAAAATTTGGGAAGTATATTAGAAAAAGGATTGAAACCTAGAAATGAACTGAATCAAAATGAATTTAGAAATACTGCTAATGATGAAATAGTCAATAAGAGAGGAAAATATCAGTCAAATAATGATAATAATAAAATAAAAAATTTAAATAATTATATTCCATTTCATATTAATGAACTACATAAAAAGTATAGAATACCTTATAATTATGCAGTTTGTAAAAAAGAAGGAAATAAAAATATGATTATTTTATCTTGTAAAACAGAAAATTTATTATTTAAGGAAATTGTATATCAGCTTTATCATCCAGTTTCAAATTATAAATGCGAATATATTACTAATAATGAAGAAAAATTTATAAAAAAATTCAAAAAAGAAGAAAGAAAATTAAAAAATGAATACAATTTTGATTATAGTAATCAACGTGTAAAGGAATTTTTAATGTCAGAAATTTTAGTGAAAGGTATTCTTTATTTAGATAACAAATGGAAGATATATGTGTATTCGGATGAAATAAAAAATAAAATAGAAAATTGCATAGGAAATAAAAAAATTGATGTTATAGTTAACTCATCTATTTTTTCATAAAGGAGGCTAATATGGAAATTAGAAGGGGAAATATATTTGAAAGTGAAACACAGGCTTTAATAAATCCAGTTAATATAGAAGGAGTTATGGGAAAAGGTTTGGCTTATCAATTTAAAAAAAAATATCCAGATAATTTTGAAAAGTATAAGCAAGCCTGTTTAGAAAAAAAAATTGATATTGGAAAAGATTTAATATATACTGAAGAAAAAAATAAAATAATTATCAATTTTCCAACAAAAAGGAGTTGGAGAGAAAATTCAAAAATAGAATACATTGAAATAGGTTTAAAAAAACTGGAGGAACTGCTAAAAAAATTAGAAATAGAAAGTGTATCTCTTCCACCAATTGGAGCAGGAAATGGTAAATTAGACTGGAATAATGTTAAAAAGGAAATTGAAAAATTTGATGAGAAAGTTTCAAAAGATGTTAATATTATTGTTTATGAACCTACTCTGGAAGAAACAGAGCTAAATAAAGGTCATTATTTAATAGCATATACTCTTATTAAGTGTAAGGAAATGAAGTTAAAGAATGAAATTACTGATTTAGTATTGCAGAAATTAATTTACTTAGGAGATAAAAAAAATTATTTTAAATTTAGAAAAGATCTGAAAGGACCATTTTCAAAATTAATAAATATACAATATCAAAAATTGAAAGAGTACACTAAAATAAATAATAAAAAACTTTCTGAACTTGAAAAAGAATTATTAAAAAGTAAAATAACTGACAGCTTACAGGAAGAAAAGAATAATATAAAAAAAGCAATTAGATTATATATCAATATGAAAGATTTTTATTTAATATCTTCAGAAGAAAAGAAAAAAATAGAAGATAAAATAGAATTACTGGCAACTATTATTTTTATCTTAAAAAATGAAAGTAGTAGTATAACAATTGAAGAAGGTTATGAAAAACTTAAAAATTGGAATAAAAGAAAAGAAAAGAAATATTCACAGGAAGATATAGAAGAAATGTTTTGCTTTTTGGAGAAAGAAGAAATTTTAAAAAGAGATATTTTTAATAAATATTTTATTAATTAAAGTAAACATAGGAAAGGAATTTTAAAAATGTATAGAAATTATAAACTGAATGAACTGAGAATTGAAAATGTTGGAGAAGAAGTAGTACTATCGGGATGGATTTCCAAGATAAGGGATAAAGGGCATTTTGTATTTATTGATTTGAGGGATAGATACGGAGTTACACAGATATTTGTAAATGAAGAAGTTTCAGGAAAAGAAATGCTTGAGAAAGTAAAAAAATATAAAAATGAATGGGTAATAAAAGTAAAAGGAACTGTTGTGGAAAGAAGCAGCAAAAATCCTAATATTCCTACAGGAGATATAGAAGTACAGCCTAAGGAAATAGAAATTCTGAGTCAGGCAAAGCAGCTTCCGTTTGAAATAGATGAAACAGGGAATCTGAATGAGAATATAAGACTTACTTACAGATACCTTGATATAAGAAGACCAAAAATGCTGAATAACATAATAAAGAGAAACGACATGCTTTTCTCAATAAGAAAATTTATGAATGAAAACGGATTTCTTGATGTAGATACTCCAATACTGGCAAAGGCTACACCTGAAGGAGCAAGAGACTTTGTAGTTCCAAGCAGAACAAATAAAGGGGATTTTTATGCATTGCCTCAGTCACCTCAGCTGTTTAAACAGATTCTGATGGTTGCAGGAATTGATAAATACTACCAGCTTGCAAAATGTTTCAGGGATGAGGATTTGAGGGCAGACAGACAGCCTGAATTTACTCAGCTTGATGTTGAAATGTCTTTTGTGGAGCAGGAAGATGTAATAACTGCAATGGAAGAACTGGCAAAAAGAGTGTTCAAGGATGTGACAGGTCATGAAATAACAGAAAAATTTGAAAGAATGTCCTATGATGATGCAATGAATAACTACGGTTCTGATAAACCTGACCTGAGATTTGATATGAAGCTTATTGATTTGTCTGAAGAAACAGCAAATGCAGGATTTTCAGTATTTGAAAATGCAGTAAAAGAAGGTGGGAAAGTAAAAGCTATAGTGGCACCTGAAGGAGAAAAATTTTCAAGAAAGCATATAAAGGATCTGGAAGATTATGTAAAAACCTACTTTAAGGCAAAAGGTCTGGCTTATATAAAAATAGATGAAAAAGGAGAAATAAACTCACCGATAGCTAAATTTTTCAGTGAAGAGACAATGAAAAAGATTATTGAAAAACTTGGTATAAAAAATAATGAAATTGCACTGATTCTGGCAGACAGCTATAAAACTGTGCATGACGGGCTGGGAGCATTGAGATTGAAACTTGGAGAAGATTTAGGTCTGATAGATAAAGATGCATTTAAATTTTTATGGGTAGTGGATTTTCCAATGTTTGAATGGAGTGAAGAAGAAAACAGATATAAAGCACAGCATCATCCGTTTACTTCCATAAAGGCTGAAGATAGAAAATATCTGGATACAGATGAATTGGAAAAAATAAAGACAGATTCCTATGATATGGTATTAAATGGTTATGAAATCGGTGGTGGAAGCATAAGAATTCATGATGAGGAATTACAGGAGAAGGTATTTGAAAAACTTGGACTTGGGAAAGAAGAACAGCAGGAAAAATTTGGATTCTTCCTTGAAGTGCTGAAATATGGGGTGCCACCTCATGGGGGACTTGCATTTGGTATAGACAGATGGCTTATGGCAATGCTGAAGGAATCTTCCATTAAGGAAGTAATACCATTCCCTAAAACAAATAAAGGACAGGATCTTATGACAGGGGCACCTGCAGGAGTTGAAGAAAAAGTACTTGAAGAAGACTTGAGACTGAAACTGCTGGAAATAGAAAAATAGAATTTATGGTTAGAGATAAATAACTTAGAAATATAGGAGGAAATATGATAATTATTTTTGGAAGCAAAACAATGTATAAAAATCTTGGAACAGTTGGTTCTTATTATTGTGAGAGATGCCATAATACTTCCGAATGGCAGTTTATGCAACATAGAACATGGTTCACATTGTTTTTTATACCTGTATTTCCTATAAGTGGGAAACATGAATATTTACAATGTCCTATTTGCAGTCAGGCATATAAAGTTCCTGAAGGGAAATAGACTGCTGACACTTTTTAAAATATAAAAAAAGAGGAGCAAAAATGGATAATATTGATATAGCAAGGCGGATAGTGGAGCTTTCAGGCGGAAAGAGAAATATAGTGTCAAATTCCGTCTATAAGACAGAACTTATTATAAAACTGAAAAAGCTTAATAAAGTTGAAATAACCAATTTTATGGAAATAGGGGAAGCTCTTGGGGTTTCTGCTGAAGAAGGAAATATAATTAAGATACTTTTCAGGGCGGACAGAGTAAATCTTATAGGAGAAGAGCTTTCTAAAATAACAAGAACAAAATTGAATGAAGTAACAGAAGAGGAAAGGGAAAGAAGCAGGGAGCAGAAGGAATCGCAGGAAATACAGAAAATAAGCTCTGAAATTTCCCAGAAGATTGAAAAAATTGAAAAGGAAAAAATTAAGGAGGAAAAGAGGAGGGAACTGGAAGAACTTAAGAAAATAAGTCCATTTTCCAGATTTCTGAGAAAAATTCTGAATATATTCCTTCCTTTACTTCCTGTACTTGTTGCGGCAGGATTTATACAGGGAGTTACAAATATAGCTGATGTTCTGCCTGAGGGGAAAATCTTTATAGACACATGGTGGTATCAGGTTTTAAAGACAATAGGCTGGATGGCATACGCATATCTTCCAGTTTTCGTATGTATGAATGCCACAAAGGAATTTAAAGGAAATAAGATTTTAGGAGGAGTTATAGGGCTGCTGTTTGTCGGTAATTCAGCTATGCCTTTACTGGGAATGGTTAACAGATTACCGATAATACTTCCCTTCAGCAATAAGCCTTATTTCCCTGAGATAGGTGGTTTACTGATTGCTTTAGTTGCGGGAATAACAGCAGCTTTTGTAGAAAGAGGGCTACGAAGAATAATACCTGGAATATTGAAGGATTTTTTTGTTCCTTTGCTGACATTAATTATTTCAGCATTTGTGGTTATTTTTATTACACAGCCATTTGGAGGACTATTAATAAAACAGATATATGGAAGTCTAAATGTCTTGTTTGAACAGAAGGAAATTTTGGGAGGACTTGTGCTGTCTGTTTTGTATTTTCCTTTATCGCTGGTTGGTTTGCAGGGAGCACTTATTTCAATAAACAGCATATTAAATGATCCTGAAGGGCCTACAAGAGGATTGAACTATATTTTACCGATTCTTATGATGGCATCAGGAGGACAGATAGGTGCGGCATTTGCAATATTTATTAAAACCAAAAATAGAAAAATGAAAAAAATAATAAGAGGAGTTCTTCCGGTCAGTATACTTGGAGTGACAGAACCTCTTATATATACAGTGACATTGCCTTTGATACGGCCATTTATTATGGCATGTATAGGGGCAGGAGCTGGAGGAGCTCTGGCCGCATTTTTTAACCTGAGTACAGAAAAAGCAAGTATATTGGGATTCTTTGGATTTTTAACAGTTGCAAAAGGAACTCACTTCTTTTTTATCGCCGCAATGATGGGGGCATATCTGGGAGGATTTATACTGACCTACTTTTTTGGAATAAATGAAAAAAGAATAAATGAAGTGTATGGAAAGTAGAAAAACAATGACGGGGGGAATATTCCCCCTATTGTTTTAGAAAAACTTTTAAATGGAAAAAGAAAAGTGAGAAATCCAATGGATATCTTCAAAACAGAACATTTAAATAGCTTTATTTTAAATCTTAGATTATGATATAATTAACATATATTGAAATTATTTATAGGAAAATAAAAGAGGGAGTGAATTTTATGAGAAAGAAAGCTGTTCCTGTGGGGATTGAAGACTTTGAAAGAATAGTAAGGGAAGATTATTACTACGTAGATAAAACCCAGCTGATAGAGGAATTATTAATAAACAGGGCTCCTGTAACCATTTTTACAAGACCTCGACGTTTTGGAAAAACATTGAATATGTCAATGATTAAATATTTTTTTGATGTAAAAAATAAAGAGGAAAATAAAAAACTTTTTGAAAATTTGAAAATATATAATAGTGAATATATGAGTGAACAGGGTAAATATCCTGTAATTTTCATTTCACTGAAGGATTTAAAGGGAGATACTTGGGAAGAATGTTTAAAAAGATTGAAGTTATTTATTTTTGATTTATATGCTGAATTTGAGTATATTAGAGAAAAAATGAATGAATGGGATAAAAGAAAATTTGAAAAAGTGCTTTATGAAAAAGAAGATGCAGACTACATAATGTCTTTAAAATTTTTGTCAGATAGCCTTTATAAGTATTATGGAGAAAAAGTAATAATTTTAATTGATGAATATG